>JAAZNX010000098.1 GCA_012798025.1 Methanothrix sp.
AACAGAGATGCTGGAGGGAGAATAAGCCAGAGTGTTCCTGCAGCTATACAGTCCAGATCCGTGCTCGTTGTACTCCAGAATGGACCCCTCTATCTCCCTTACGGTAGTAGTGGCAGATGCACTGAATTTGAACTCGCCTGCGGAGATGGTAACGCTGTTCGTAACTGGATAGCTATCATAGTTAGTGGATAGCGTCCCGCTCGCAAAGGCGTATCCATCGCCAGAGACCTCGCCTTTTATATTTGCTTTGCATGCGTGCCTTCTCGTCTTTACCTTTACTATTATCTGGCCGTGGGCCCCGGGTGGCAACTGGTGAAAGGTCCAAACGTCGTTGGTTCCAGTGTCAGGCGCAGGACTCGCTTCGAGGAAAAATGTGCGCGGATCATATTGTTCGCTCACAACCACATCGGTTGGCACTAAGTTGTTATTTCCATACGTTATGGTATACGTGATCTGACCCCCAGGACTGACCGACTTGGGACCTTTTTTCATGTCTTCGTCTTCAAGGGGCTCGAAGCTGATTATCTGAGCTCCCAATTTAATGTAATCTATGTAGACAGAGGTCTTTGGCGCATTCCCATCCTTGTAGATGGTGATATAGAGCCTGACTATGCTTTTGCCTTTCAGGCGTTCCTGGCATTCATTCATGCTCCCCGCAGGGAAGGCTTTGTCTCCGTATTTCTCGTAAATCAGATCAAATCCGTCAAGCTCATTCCATCTGGAGGAGGACATTCCCAATTCAGACCATGATTCTCTCACTGAGCGAAGCCTTGCGTCCCTGGAGCTATCGCTATCGTAACCACCATCACCATCGCCATCCAAAAATAGCTCGAGCTGCAAATTTCCATTGCCAGATTGAGGATTCAACCACATGCTCAACTGATTCAAATCCCCCATGGAAAGTGGTTCGTCCATAGTTATGGAGACCCGGATATAATTTCCTTTGCGGTCAACTGAAAGCAGGGCCGAGGAGGTGCCATGAAAGCTCTCGTCCTCTGAGATGGATGAATCTCCGTATTTTGACTGGCCTAGATGGTAATCCAATTCAGTCAGAGCAGATACCTTCATCGTCCAGATAATTATAAAAAATAATATCAGTTTCAGAGGAAAATGGTGTAGCAATCGACGGATTGAATCCCTCATACTTCTGCATATATACATAACTGTAGAAAAACTATTCGATGAACAGAATGAACAGATTCCGATTATCGAATCAAATTTAACTTATATTACTCATAAACGACCTAGATAAGACCTACATAACCTCTACATGAAAAAAAGGGTTATTATCTTCCCTGACAATCGATTTTTTTGGCGGGCAGGGGAGAGTGGGGACTTATCCTTCCGCCTGGGCAGGAGCAAAAATGATGTCCGGCTCCTGCCAATCCCTCCTGGTTAATTTCTCCAGTTCGTTATCTTCTCTTAGTGATGATTGAGAGCACATCTGAGTCCTTGAGCTCGTGGTCCAGACCCACTGACTGGCCCGGAAACTTGGCGCTCTTTCCCCAGACCAGGGCATAGCGGAAAAGATTCACGAAGTCGCGGTGAAGGTGCTCGCACACCGACTTTACAGTGCTTCCATCCAGAAGCACCAGGGGCTCTTGCATGTCGGCCTTTCCGCCTTTCGGCTTGAGATATACCCTTATGAACCCCAAACGCTCGTAGATCAGATCCTTCAGATCCTCAAGTCCTTCAGTTGTCGCGCAGGAGATGGGCAAAAAGTCCCTTCCCAGCTCTTCACGGATCTTATGCTCAACTCCTCCGTACCTGAGGTCGAACTTGTTTATCGCCACGACGCTTGGGATGTAAACCCTGTTTCCTGCCAGGAAGTCCACCAAGCTGTCAGTATCGATGTCTTCGCGAATAGTGACACTAGCATTCACAATGCCGTAGGCACGGATGATCTCGGCGATCTCGAACTCGCTCATTTTGGTGAGCTGCACAGTGCTGCGCACGATTATGCCGCCTCTCTTCTCCTGGGTGATGTGAATGTTGGGCGGCTGCTTGTCAAGCCTTATTCCAGCGTCATACAGCTCGCGCTCAAGAATATCCAGCCTGTAGTTGAAGACGTCTCCTAATAGTAATATGATGTCCGCTGCTCTGGCAGCCGTTATCACCTCTCTGCCTCGTCCCTTGCCCCGTGCAGCACCCTTGATGATGCCCGGCATGTCCAGTATCTGGATCTCAGCGCCCTTATACTTCATAACCCCTGGAATTACCTCCAGTGTGGTGAACTGGTATGCTGCAACCTCAGACTTTGAGCCTGTCAGGTAGTTGAGCAGGCTGGACTTGCCAACTGACGGGAACCCCACCAAGGCTACTGTGGCATCGCCAGACTTCTTGATGTAATATCTTCTGCCCTGGCCCCCACCCTTGATCTTTTGAAGCTCTTGCTGCGCCCTCAGCTTCGCGATCTTGGCCTTGATCTTGCCAAGGTGGTGCTCAGTGGCTTTGTTCTTTTGAGTATTGAGGATCTCCTCTTCCAGCGCCTTGATCTGCTCCTCGATGGTTGCCATTTATCATCCTAGATGGATGTCTACCCCTTTATAAGGTATGGGTTTGCTGCTTTTGGCGATGAACAAGGTTCCACGAGCTGCTCGCACTATAAGGTCGCGCTAAGGGGATGAATCCGCCCGGAGGGAGTAGCAAAAGAAGTTGGGGTATCGGGCGGCTCCAAGCAATATCACGACTCATAGGTATTATTAGATTGGCCGCGCGGGACGAAAGTAATCAGGGCAAAGGGCTCAGACCTCATCCGGTGGCCGAATCTTCGTCCCTGATCACAGTCTGAAAGACCACCCTGAAGGATGGGGACTTCCAGCTCCCTCCTCCCCGCTCCTGCAACTTAAAAGAATCTCGAAGCCAGTGAGACCCTTGTTTCGCAGTGATCCTTTGCCTCGCACTCTACGCAGCGAGCGTCATCTGGTCTATCAGGGAGCTGGCCGTCCCTGATCTGCAGTACTCGATCGCGAATACGCAGCACTCTGGCTCTGTCCACGCTGTGGATCTGAACTTTGCGAACCTGGCCGTAGAGTGGGTACTCTACCAGTCCATGGCCTATTTTTTTGCCGTATTTCTCGCTCAACAATAAGCTGTAGCCCGCAAGCATCAGCCTGTCTCGCTTCCAGACGCCGTCCGCTGGCATCTTGCCTGATCGGATGAGCGATGGGACGCCGCCTGGTGCAAGGCGGTCCAGCCTACCAGAGAGACCAAGCTTCTCTGAGCGCAGATCAACCTCCACATCGCCAGGGACGAGCATATCAATATAAGGCAAAAGGCTGTTGGAGATCTTGGAAATCTTCCCCTCCAGTTCCCTGCAGGCCGAATTGATCTCATCAGGCTCGATATCGTAGATCAAAGGCAGCTCTTGCTCAAGCCTTTTCAAAGATCCTTTGAGCTGGCCTTCCAGATCCTCCTCGCCGACGATCGCGAGCATCAAGGCTCGCAAGAGAAGATGCATCGGGCTGCTCTTATGTGATAGTCTTCCCATTGCATCGAAGTAAACCAGCCTGGGACAGTGAAGGTAAAGGCCGATGTCCGAAATTCTGATCTGAGATGGCATCAGAAGCCTATCTCAGCCTATCTTTAAAAATTTTTTCAATATCAGACATGTTTCTGCCAGTGCCCTCGTCGCTTACGATGAACTTTGCCAGCCAGGCATCCTCTGCGCTCGGCCTTGAAGGGCTGCATATGCCTGCAACAATGTAATCCCTTTCACGGCCCTGAATCGCCGAAGTGGCGATGCCATCCCCCTCAGCCGCCATCTCTTGGGACCACTGCTCCCATCCTGAGGAATCCGTCTTGATCAGAAGGGCGTCTCTTCCCAAATCCTCGCTGTCTTCACGTCCCGCAATGAGGAAGCCACCGTCTGCTGTGGGCTGCAAAGAGGATCCCGAGCTCCCTGTATAATTTCGCTCCCACAGCTTTTTGCCCTCCTGGTCGACCTTGATGAGCACTATCCTCTTGCTCTCATAGCCCGATTCACTCCTTCCGACCAGGGCAAAGCCATCCTTCAGCTCTACCACCTGAAAGGCAGCCTCGTCTTTCTCTCCTCCAAAGGTTGTGTTCCAAACCTCTTGACCATCATCGTTGACCTTTAAGAGCCAGATGTCATCCCCACCTGCGCCAAATGATGCAGTCCGTCCTGCCACGACATATCCGCCGTCGGCTGTATGCACCGCAGACATTCCCACATCATCTTCCAGACCTCCGAAGGTCTTATCCCATAACAGATTCCCTTCGGCGTCTGTCTTTACAAGCCAAAGGTCCTTTTTGCCTGTGCCAAAGGATCGAGTATACCCGGTCACGATGTATCCTCCGTCATCGGTCTCATCGACCGACCAACCGCCATCTCCCAAAGAGGAGACGAACCCTCCTAAAACACAGTCCCACTGTTTGATGCCGTCAATATCAGTCTTCAAGATCCAGAGCCTCTCTTTGCCCATTCCGTAAGATCCTGTGCTTCCGGTTACAACATATCCGCCGTCCTGAGTTTCTTTGACAAAATATCCAACATCCTCGCCTGACCCACCATAGGCTCGATCCCAAATATGATCTCCCTGGGTGTCTACCTTGACCAGCCACAGGTCGCTGCTCAGGCCTTGTGTAGAGGTATAGCCTGTCAAAATATATCCACAGTCTCTGGTCTGCTGCAGAGACCAAAGTCCATCTCCGTGTGGCCCTCCAAGCGTCTTGCTCCAGACTTCTTTGGAGCCGACATCCTGAGAGACAGCTGAAACCATAAGCAAAAAGAAGATAAGAAATATCGATCTCACGGCAGCCACCTGGACTTTAGAAGCCCCTGTCTTGGAACTGGACAGATTTGTCAACCTGAAAGTCGCCACTAAGGAACATGCTGGACTTAATGTCGCTCTTGCCCATCTCGTGCCGGGATGCAGTAATCCCAAAATAGCCTTTAAAGTTCGCCTTTGAGCTGGTGCCCACGCCAGAAGAATTGAGTGGGGTCGCATTGACGATCGATGAATTGCTAATTGAAGAATTACCTGCGACGCCAACAATATTGGTCGAATTGTTAAGAGAGATGCTGGCATTTAATGTGCCAGTAACCTTCCTTTGATCTTCCTGGGCAATCCATGAGTTTAGCCCACTCAGGGCCTCTGCCATCTTATCCTCGACCTTCTTTGCGTCTGCACCAATGGTGACAGCTGCCATAAGCAAAATCAGAACTGATATAGCCGCCTTCACGATCCCCACCTTCAATGCTATCTAATATGCAGATGCTCTCAATACAATTTCAACTTTTCTATTTTGCCATTGTTGATGTGGAGCCATGTGGATAGCATTTATCTCTCACCAGGACATAAATTGCATTTCGTGTACCTGGACTACTTCCCTTACGAGTCCCTCAGGCCCAACCAGGATCGGATGCTGGACGCCGTTTATGAAGTCGTGCGCAAAGGAGAGCACGCAGTGTTGATGATAGACGCACCAACTGGAACTGGCAAGACCAGTTGCATCAGCGCTGCCCTTGCAGCCGCCCCAGGAAAGATAATAGTAGCCGTCCGCACTGTGTCTCAGATTGACATCTACATCGACGAGATCAAAAAGATCTGGGACAGGACCCGCCACAAGCCAGAGATCGCCTACATGGTCGGCAAGCAAAAGATCTGCCCCCTGGAGAAAGAGTTCAGGAACGAGAGCGTTTATGCAGGCTGCTCAAGGCTAAGAGAGTGGACGAAGAATTTCATTGCTTCAAGGATGAACAGGAGCAATCAAAGCATCTGGGATCCGACAGCAGACAGCATGCCCGAGGAGGAGCCCGGCTACAGGACCTTTTGTCCTCACTACCTGAGGAGCCGGGAGGCTTTTGAGCTGAATGGAAAAGTTCATTTCCGCCATTCTCAGCGTGCGCTGGGCGTTGTGGAGGGCCTGAAGGAGAAGGTTACACCACCAGCCAACCTACATGATTCCTGTCAAGGCATCTGCCCTTACGAGGTCATGAGCCTTTATGCCAAGAGCAGCGACATGGTGATCATGAACTACTCCCATGTCTTCAGCCCCGACTTTCAGGATGTCATATTTCAATGGCTGGATATGGACATGGAGAAAGTGACATTGATCGTGGATGAGGCGCATAACCTCGGGGACGCAGTCAGGGCCATGAATTCGAGGCTGCTCACGGCACGCATGATCGATCTTGCAGAACGTGAGGTGGAAAAGTTCGAAGGGACCCTTGGCCAGGCTAGGCTGGAAGAGACGCGAGAAAAAGCCTCGTGGAGGCGGGAAGGGATCAGGGTCGTTCGCATCCTTCTGCCAAGATTGAGGAGATTTTTGCAGAGCAAGCAGGACCGGATGCAAGAGGGAGAAGCTCTCCTGGATGCAGATCTCTTTCGCTCGTTCCTTTACAGCGAGATTGACGATATCGACGAAGCTCTGGACAATTTCTCTGATGTGGCCGTCGCGGTAGCCGATCTGAATCTGGCTGAGGGAGACAGGGAAAACCTGCAAGGTGACCTCCAGCCGAGCCTTGCGCTTGTGCTCCTATTTTTGAGGGATGTTGAGAGGGCCGAAGAGGACGAGTCGTTTCAAAGAAAAGTTGTGGTGACTGGTTCAGGCGGCAAAAAGCATGTTCGCCTGGAGGTCAATAACATAGATCCCTCGAGCAGCATTCGGCGCATCACAGATAACATCAATGCCACGGTGATGCTTTCAGGAACCTTTTCACCTCTGGAAGCATACGAGCTGTACTGCCTGGCCGAAGAGAAAAGAGCGCAAAAGCTCAGCATACCAAATCCATTTCCCAGAGAAAACAGGCTTTTGCTGGTCTCTAGGAAGGCCACAACGCAACTTGAAAACAGGGACGATGCGGACAATAGAGAAGAGATCTCTGCTCATATCAGGTCGATCATAGAGGAAATTCCGGGAAATGTGGCCGTCTTTTTCACATCTTACCCGATGATGAACGATTACAAAGAGACCTGCCAGGCATCGGCAAGGAGATCTGGAAAGAAGGTCTGCCAGGAGCCGAGAAGCGCTGACGAAGTTCCTGAAGTTCTCGATGAGTTCTTCCGTCTTGCAAACCGTGGGGGAGGCGTTCTTATTGGGGTTTGCGGCGGAAAGCTGGCCGAGGGAATTGATTACAAGGGAGAGGCGCTGAACGGCGTGGCTGTGGTCGGGCTGCCTCTGGCAGCTTATGATGAGATTCAAAAAGAGATCAATGCCTATTACATTCGAAAATACGGAAAAGCCAAAGGCATGCTCATCGCCTACACATTGCCTGCCATAAACAGAGGGCTGCAAGCTGCTGGAAGGGTTATACGTTCTGAATCGGAGAGAGGAGTTCTTCTATTCTGCGATCGCAGGTTCGGCAATTGGCCTGGGGGCGTCAACCAGTATCTTCCCAACTGGGTCAGGGATGAGATGATATCCGTTGATGCCGGAAAAGGACGGGAATTGATCAAGGCGAAGATGGCAGAGTGGGGGTCTCAAGAAAAGCTGCAGCTGCGAAAGAAGGATCTGCAATGCAAGGCACAGAGAAAGGATTTAAGAGAGCTTGCCAAGAGGCTGGGGCTTGGGAAGACCGCTCTGGAAAGAAAAGGATAGATGTCTTCAATCACATGAATCACCAGGGCACAGCGATCTCGGACAAGAGCTGCTCTTGTCCTCGATCGAAGATCTCCCCAGGCTCTCCAACTGCAACCAGCCTCCCTTTCATCAGCACTGCCACTCGACTAGCCAGCCTCTTGCACTGGAGCATATTGTGAGTCGCCAGGATCACCAAAGTATTTTGCCCGACGAGGCTCTGAACGATCCTGTCGATGGCTGCGGCACTCTTTGGGTCCAAATTTGCAACGGGCTCGTCCAGCAGAAGTATCTCCGGCTGCAGCACCAGAGCCCTCGCCAAAGCGACCCTCTGCATTTCGCCGCCTGAAAGGGTATTGGCATCCCTGGACTCGTAGCCGGACAAATTCACAGCCTCCAGGGCAGACCTGACGATCTTTTGGTCTTTTTTACCTCTTATTTTCAGGCCATAAGATACGTTCTCCTGCACGCTTCCCTTGAACATCACTGGCTTTTGAAAGACCATGGCCATGCGGCGGCGTGCCGAAAGCTTCTCCTTCTCTGTCAGATCATTGAGAGTGAGGCCTTCTAGACGGATGCTTCCACTGTTGGGAGCCTCCAGCAGGTTCACCAGACGGAGCAATGTCGTCTTTCCCGATCCAGTAGGCCCAATGATGCCTAAAATCTCGCCTCGAAACAAATCGATGCTGATGTCCTGCAAAACCTCAACGCCTCCGTATGCCTTGCCCAATGCCTCCAGCTCTAAAAAAGCCATCTATCACCGCCCCTGCAATCTATTCATTACGAGGTTCACAAGAAGCGATATTGATAATAATATTATTCCAAGGGCCATTGAGAGCTCCAAATTGCCCATGGCTGTCTCTAAAGAGATGGCCGTGGTGAGGACGCGCGTGTAGCCTCGAATGTTTCCTCCGATCATCATGGCCACGCCCACCTCCGAGAGGGCCCTGCCAAATCCCAGGAGCACACTGGCCAGCATCGCAGAACGAACCTCCTTTATAGTAGTGATCATAATCTGCAGCTCGCTTGCACCCAGGGATTTTGCAGTATCTTTTACCTGCGGGCTCACCTCCCCAAGAGCAGTGATCGTGAGCCCAATCATGATGGGCGTGATGAGAATCACCTGTCCCAGAACCATTCCTGCTGGAGTGTAGAGGATCTCCAGGGAACCTAAAGGGCCGTTGCGAGATAAAATCAGGTAGACCAGCAGGCCCACAGTGACTGTGGGAAGGCTGTAGAGGGTGTGAATCAAGCTGATGACATTACGCTTTCCCCAAAATTCCCTAGACTCGATCATGGCTCCAACTGGGATGTCTATGAGGGACGCCAGGAAAACAGAGGCCAAAGAGATGTAAAGGGAGCGAGCCGTTATGCCCACTACCTCGGGATCGAGGGTTATGATCAGCTCAAATGCCCGCAAAAGGCCGCTCCAAATCTCCTCCAAGCCTAAAGACCTCTTTTACTCTTTGCAGGTCGCTGTAGCAGGAACTGCACACTCCTCTGCCTGGCAGCCGATCAGGCTGCAGTTGCCCCTGGCAGCAAAGAAGATCGGCTGGCCGTATTGCTCTATGCCATAATCTGCGATGAATTTTTGGCCCTCATCGGATACCAGGAAGTTGATGAACTTAACTGCTAGATCGCAATTAACTCCGGGATGCTTTTCAGGATTCAATGCTATGGCCACATAGACATTTAGCATATCGCTTCCGCCCTCAACAAACGGCACAAGATCCAGCTTGCTCTTGAATGCCATGAAAGTGGACATGTCTGCAAGGGCGTAAGCTGATTTTTCGTTGGCCATGATCAAGGTCGCACCCATTGGACTTCCTGCATCGATGTACCATTGGCCGGAGCTGTTGATCTCTGAATAATTGTAACCTGCGCTCTGCCACAGGCTCTTTTCCTTGGAATGCGTTCCGGATTCATCGCCCCTAGAGACGAATTTGACCTTTTCGGGGTCCACCATGCCCTTTTCCCTGATGATCTTCAAAGCCCTTGTGACATTCATGCCCTTCACACCAGCAGGGTCCTCCTTTGGGCCTACCAGATAGAAGTAATTGTAAGCCAAACACCGCCTCTCCAGCCCGTGACCGTCCTGGACGAACCTGAGCTCCCTTTTTTTATCGTGAATTATGAGCATATCCACATTCCCGCGCTCGCCGTCAGAGATGGCGATCCCAGTTCCGCTATGTGTGGGAATCTGCACAGTGACATTGTATTCTTCAGAGAAATTCTGGGCCAGCATCTCCAGAAGTCCTGTGTCGTAAAGGCTGCTGGTGGTAGCAATCTTCAGAGTACTGTCATCTGCGGCTCCAGGTAAGAAACAAACGGCTGCTACAGTCATAAGCAGCAAAAATTGGTTCAAGATGTTCCAACTCATGAATTGATCCCATCTTGAGCATTATCGCTTACAATAAAAAACTTACGTAAGCATAACTGCTCATCAAAAGCTGCCGGAGATGAGCCCATTGGAAGGAGTTATATCTTAATGTAGCTTGATGACGGGAATAGATGTCAAAATCTAGATCGATTCTCGTTACAGGCGGCGCAGGTTTCATTGGCAGCCATCTCGTAGACAGGCTGCTGGAGCAAAATGATGTAACTGTACTCGATAACTTCAGTTCCGGCAAGATGGATTTTGTGGCGCACCATCTAAACGATCCAAATTTCCATCTCATAAAAGCAGATCTCCTCGATGCCTGCTCTCTGGAAAAGGCTCTTTGTGGAAAGGATATGGTCTTTCATCTGGCTGCCAATCCCGATGTAAAACTGGGTGCAGAAAACACTCATGTCCACTTGGAGCAGAATGTGCTCGCCACCTACAATGTACTGGAAGCCATGCGCAAGACGAGCGTTCAAAGCATCGCCTTCACATCCACGTCTACAGTCTACGGCGAGGCGAAGGTCGTGCCTACGCCAGAAGATTATGGCCCGCTGATGCCTATATCTCTTTACGGCGCATCTAAACTCTCATGTGAGGCCTTGATCTCATCTTACTGCCACACCTTCGAGATGCAGTCCTGGATCTTTAGATTCGCAAATATCGTTGGAGAGCGCGGCACGCATGGGGTTTTGGTAGACTTCATTCGCAAGCTGCGGCAAAACCCTAGGGAGCTGGAGATCTTGGGCTCAGGAAAGCAGCGCAAGTCCTACCTGGAGGTGAAGGACTGCGTGCATGCGATGGTGCATTGCGTCGAGAATTCCAGGGACGAGACAAACATCTTCAACATCGGATCCCTCGACTCTCTGGACGTTTCTGGAATCGCAGATATCGTGACGAGGAAGATGGGGCTTTCCGGCGTCAAGTACAGATACACAGGCGGCATCGACGGCAGGGGCTGGAAGGGCGATGTTATGGTCATGCAGCTCTCGATCGAGAAGATCGCGAGGATAGGCTGGTCTCCAAAGGTTGGATCGGCCGGGGCGATTGAAACTGCCGTCGACTCGCTGCTGGGGGCTTGACGGGGTTTACCGGACGTTTCTCACAGCCCACTTCGTCTCTTGCCACCAGTCTCCTTCCAGAAGCGTTGCATTATAGCCCATCAGCCGCAGCACATAAAAGAGACTGTAGGCCTGAGGCGTGCCATAAACAAGTTGGATGCCTTTTTTATCCAGGCCGCGCCGGTTCAGCAAATCCTCCAGAGTGGCAGCATCTCTTATCTTAGAGTCGTCGTAGAGATTTTCCGCAGTGAGTGGTATAGAAGCGTTGGTCAGCCTGTTCATTCCGAAGTCGGCAAAATCCCTTGCATCAAGGATCTGAACATCCGCCACAGCGAGGAAACTGTCCAGGTTGGCAGGTGTCACGAGGAGCCAGGGCACAGTGTGCTTGGAGTAATTCGAGGATGGAGCGGAAGCGTCGGTTCTGTCCGGCAAAATGCCTGCGCTCCAGGCTGCATCTATGCCGCCGTCAAGCAGGCTCACGTTCATCTGGCCGAGATAATTCAAAGCCCAGAAGACGAAGGCTGGGCCCTCATCAGACTCCCCATAAATCAGAAGGCGATCGCTGTTGTTGACCCCCGCCCTTCGAAGTTCTCTTTCCGCAACTCCTGGATCCAGGCGACCGTCCGTTTGCAGCCCTTTCCAGTAGAGGCTGCGAGCGCCTGGAATGTGGCCGCTCTTGTAATCCTGTGGCGTCCGGACATCCAGGACAACCATCTTATCTCTTGAAGCTGCTGCATAGGTCAAAAGCTCCTGAGAGGGATAGCCTTTTGCAAGCTCTTTTGTCTGGATGCTTGCCATCGAAGTGCTGCTGTTAGCCTGCCCGTTATGCTGCATGGAATTTATCTGAGCCTTTTCATAGGCATCCTTCTTGACAAGCCAGCCGTCCAAATCCGTCCAGTCCGGACAGGTGGGACAGAATTCACCGTTTTCCGTTCCAGCTGTTGCCGTACCAAGTATAAAATTGAGGTTTATGGCTGCCATCAAGAAGAGCATGAGTGTTATTCCCCATACTCTGCATAGCATCCTAATGCAGTAGACACAACCGCCCATGTCAAGTCTCTCCAATGGTATGGACATATTGCCACTATTTCAGACTTATCGGAAAGGGAAATTTTAAATACACCCTAATTGCTCATCAAAGTAATAAAAAGTACTATAATGTACTAAATAATACATCAATTACGGGGTATCAAATTGAGAGGAATATCGATCCGCATGGAGAGAATCATCAACCGCAATACAGGCAACACAGTTATAATTCCCATGGACCACGGGGTCAGCGTTGGGCCCATAAAGGGCATCAAAAGCGTAAAAGCCATCGCTGAAGCCGTGGCTTCTGGCGGTGCTGATGCGGCTGTAGTGCACAAGGGCGCTGCGACCTTTGGCCACCGAGGCTATGGGAGGGACTTGGGTTTGATCATCCATCTTTCAGCGTCCACTGCTCTTGGACCCGATCCAAATAACAAAGTTCTTGTCGCGTCCGTAGAGGAGGCCCTGAAGATCGGAGCGGACGGCGTTAGCATTCACGTAAACGTAGGTGCTGAAGACGAAGGGCATATGCTCTCTACCCTTGGCGAAGTCTCTCGCAACTGTCAGGAGTGGGGCATGCCCCTGTTGGCCATGATGTATCCACGTGGAAAAAAGATCAAGTATGAATTTGCAGAAGAGCATATCGCCCACGCTGCCCGAGTTGGTGCAGAGCTTGGAGCGGATATCGTCAAGACGAATTATACAGGAGATCATTATAGCTTTGCGCGGGTCGTGGAGAGCTGCCCTGTTCCTGTTGTCATTGCTGGTGGCCCGAAGGTGAATTCAGAGCTGGACCTGCTGCGTATGATAGAAGGAGCGATATGCGCAGGTGCTAGAGGAGTGGCAATCGGCAGGAATGTCTTCCAGGCTGAGGATCCCGAGCTCATCGTCCGCCGCATATGTGGCGTGGTTCATAAAGGATTAAAGGCCGAGGAGGCCACAATGATGACTTTTGAGCAGCAATGAGGGATGGCATCTGCTCTCATCTAGAGGTAAAGATAAAAAGGAACAGTCCGTTTCAGTACTGATGAAGCCTCTGGCTGTTCTGGTGAGTCTCCTGCTCCTCACAGTCCAAAGCAGTGGAGACGATCTCCGAACGGTTGGCCCACATCTTGAGATCTCTTCGACCTCTGGCAGGCTGGTGCTTGACAGGCCATCTGTGCTCACGATTGAATTGCGAAACAATGCCCCAGATGCATCCGAACCTGAGCTAGGAATGCAAAAGGCCAACGCCCACGGGATCGTGGCTGAGCTTTTGTGCGCCGACGACAGGATCAAGGTGCTCTCCGGACCACAGGTTGTGGGAGATCTTGCACCAGGAATGAGCAGATCTGTTAGGTTCACAGCCTCGGCCGAGGGCACGCAGAAGGGCATTTATCCACTGGAACTTCGTATCAGCTTCTCCAGACTTTCAGGTATAAAGGTTACTGGAGACGAGAATCTTCCGGATGTCGTGTTTCAGTACGAGGACATTGCCCAAGAGATGCCTTTGCAATTCAGTGTGGTTCAGGGTCCTGATGTCGGGGTTGAAGAAGCGAAGGGCGTGGCAATTCCAGGAAAGGATTCAGAGTTGCAGCTTCTTTTGGCGAACCATGGAGACGAACCTGCCATTGGCCTTCGGGTCGAACCTCGCACACAGGCGCCCTTCAGCATATCTGAGGGTGAATTTGAGCTGATGCAAATTGACCCAGATGGCATATCAGCGGCGAGGATCGTTGTCCATACAGATGAGAATACCACTCCTGGTTACTATCCCCTGTCATGCAAGATCGTGTACGGAGATGGAGAAAATCCAAGCGAGGATCTCGCAGTCCTAATTTCGGTGCAGCATGATCTGCCATTATATTGGCTGGTGCCTGCGGCAGGTTTGATTCTTTTGTCAGGAGGCATTCTCTTTGCAGAGCGATTTTTGCAAGCAAAGAAAAAATTGCGCAGGAGACGAAGATAGCTCAAGATGTCAAGCGCTCGAAGCGCTCTTGAGCCCTTTCCAGGATCTCAGCCTCTCCAGGGATTATCCCCTCTTTCATGAGGACTTTTCCGTTGACTATCGTCGTATCCACGCCATATGCCATGCTGTAGGTCAGGTGAGACAGAATGTTTGAAAAGGGAGTCAGCCAAGGTTTTCTCAGGTCGATTAGAGATAGATCGGCAAGTGCTCCTTCAGTTAAACCCATAGCAAGGCCCGTGGCGCGATAACCGTTCTCAGTTGCAATCTTCCAGATATCCTTCGCAGTCATGGCCTCAGGGCGGGAGCAGGCATTCTTCTGGAGGATCGCTGCCATCTTCATCTCTTCGAATAGGTCTAAGTTGTTGTTGCTCGATACCCCGTCCGTTCCAAGGCATACGTTTACGTCTGCAGTCATCAGCCTGTCAACAGGTGCAATGCCGGCCGCAAGCTTCAGATTGCTCACCGGGCAATGGATCACGTTTACATGGCGATTGGCCAGCAGTCTTATGTCGTTCTCTGTGAGCCAAACGCAGTGAGCGGCCAGGAGCCTGTTGCTGAGCAGCCCCAGTGAATCCAGATATTCCACAGGACTTTTTCCATGCTTTTTCACCGAGTCGTCAACCTCTCCCCGCGTCTCGGATAGGTGTATGTGGATCTTTATGTCGTTCTTTTCTGCCGTATCCCTGGCCCAGGCGAGGGTCTCCTCCGAACAGGTGTAGATGGCGTGTGGGCCCACGGCCGGGCAGATCAGTTCGTCGCCCTTCCACCGCTTGATGAAGCTCTCTGCCTCAGCTTTGAACTCCGGCCGGGAGTCGAAGACGACGCCAGATAGGATGGCGCGAAGGCCCATTTGCTTGGTAGCTGTGGCCGTCTCGTCCATGAAGTAGTACATGTCATTGTAACAGGTTATGCCGAAGCGGATCATCTCCAGGCAGCCCAACTTCACGCCCCAGTGGATGTCCTCCCTGCTGAGCCGCGCCTCAAGAGGCCAGATCTTCTCCTGCAGCCAGGGCATGAGGGCCATGTC
>JAAZNX010000100.1 GCA_012798025.1 Methanothrix sp.
ATCCCGCGCAATCTCTTTTGTGGGCACCCTTTTGCGGTTTTGACGAAGAATATAGCGAACCTTCGTCTTGTTCAATTTCATATCTTGGACTATGCGTCCAAGCTTAGATGATGGGCGAAATAATTTCGGGACTCTACAGTCGTTATTCGCGAGTTGAGAAGGCTTTGATCAATGCCATAGTTGAATCATATCTACAGGGCGTATCAACAAGACGAGTCCAGGATATAGTCTCTCGATTGGGAATCGAAGGGCTGTCCACATCAAGCGTTTCCAGGATCGCCAAGGAACTGGTCTTAGCTTTGAGGAAGAATGTGGCTATCGACTGGACGGTAAAAGAGTCGGCCAGGGCAAAGCTGCGGGCGATTGCTGCGCAAATATGGCTACCCGCCTGACAAACAGGAGGATGCGACGCAGACGGTGCTGGAGCGGACTACCTTTGTCACATCACTGCGTCAGAGCACCTAGCACTGCCAAACGCAGCCCAGGTCAGGGAGGGGGTAGTAGCATTTAGGATCGCAGCCCATATAGGGGACACCCTGAAGTATGGATTACGAGCCGAAGACAAGATGCTGGCCCAGTACAGGAAAGCAAGGGATTGGGAGAATCAATTCAGGCTTGCCATTGATGGCAACAGGGCCAAGGAGGTTCATCTTCCAAATGAGACCAAGACCTGCTCCATGTGTGGAAAGTACTGTGCGATAGCCATCATGAAAGATTACCTGAAGTGAACCCCCTTCCGAGTGGACGGAACTTTAAGCAATGCTGCTTATGAGAGAGAAAGTTGCAAGCACTTGAATATACTGCATGCTCAAACCAGAATCCTGCATGCTCAAACCAGAATCGCCCTCAATGACATTTTTATAAGTTAGAACCCACATTCCTTACTTTAACTTCCTAAATCGAGTATTTTTCTTGCCATCGATTCACGTAAATATTTTAAATTTAAAAATTAAATATAATTTAATATTTATTTTGCTTGCTCTTCTCCTCTGAGTAACAGCTCATCCTTGCAGCTCATGTCGCAGGAGAAAAACAACTAAAAGTCAAACTAACGAAATACTAAATTCTTATTTAATCAAATTGTTTTCGTTGAATTATGAAAATCGATAGCTTCGAAAACATTGAATCGTTAGCCCAAAGTGCGAAATGTGGGTTAGAAGAAATTATTTGTGGCACTGTTCTGCCTATTCCAGTTTCAATGGGGCCACGTCTTTTCAGACATGGAAAGAATTACTGTACATGACGTAATACCGCGCATCGTGTTGTGACAGAGAATTACAAATTTCTTAAGTTTTGCCGAGAAACATCATCCTCGCCTCCATTAGTTGGATTCACAGCATACACTTGTTGTTTTCCAAATTTTGACAGATCGCTGCTGGCACTGAATGGCTTTGTATAATATTGGTTTCCGATCTTCGTAATTGCGGTCACATTTAACGATTCATTCATCCTTGGCTTGCACAAGGTTGCATCTCCGCCAAAATGTTGCAGAATCCATGCATTATACTCATTTACGAGGGCATTGAATTCCGTCACGTTTTGTCCGTGGCTTGCCCTTTCGTAGGCTATGCCGAGCTTAAAGCTGAGGTTCATACCGTCTAATGCGGTTTGCTGCTCAGGGGTGTATGCGGAGGCCAGTCCAGCCAGGAGGATGAAAGAGACTACAATAATACCTTTCATAACACCACCTCATTAGCTGTTATATGCTTTTTTAAATATCTAATCTTTAAGGACTCTATTGGCATCATTGAAATGCATCTTCACCAGCCTTGTTTTCTGCCGACCTAGTCCTTCTCTGCTCGGCGCCCATCTCCCGGCTATTCGCTGCAGCCAGGCCTTGCGCTTTGTCCAAGAGCAATCCGCGAGGAGCAGGCGTCTTGCATTCGCGCTCCTCGCGCCAGCACCTCTCCGCCAGGCGGCTTTGTATCATGTCCTTGATGCCCTCAGGCCTAGCTGGGGCGATCTGGTCTGATTATTATGCCAGACCAATTTCATCAACATCAATTTCACACCGTGTACCATATGCTCTTATCTTTTGCAGTATGAATCTCCGGGTATGGAAAGGACTCCGCAGCCCCTCCATGACAGGATTCTCCGAACTCTGACAGCATGCAACGGAGAGATAAATAGGCGTTATTTGCCATACCGTTTCGGAGTGACGCCGGAGATCCTAGAGGCTGCACTCCAGGACCTGAAAAGAGATGGCAGGATTAGCCTCGTGACAGTAATGTCACGAACTGGCCGACCGCAACAGATTGTAAGACTGCGATGAGGAACAGTCCGGCGAGCACACGCGACCGTACGAGACCGCCTAGCAAGCGTCCGGCATCCTCGGAGCTGCAAGCCAAGCGAGGTCTGGACAGCTTGCACGTCCACCGGCCATCACGCTCGACTGGCTCTCAGCCAGCCGTCTCTAGAGCATCCAAGCTATGGATTGGCAACCAGAGCATCGCACAAGCACCAAGGCCTGCTTTTCTCTGGCTGTTCGTCTGTCAACGAGCCAAGCTAGACAACCATGCGCTAAAATCACTATAGGGCCTTCCCACTGCAGCCAGGTACAGGAAGATTCCAGCCCAAGCCCAGGCTGCCAGAGCGAACGGTATTGTTATCATCAGGAAGAAGGTTAGCATGAGGACCAGCCCGACACAGAACAGCAGGATGGCTATGAGCACATAGCATAAGCGCGATATGATGCTAATTTTTTTATACATGCTCTTGGCCACTCACCAAACATAGTTTATAAGGGCTGACGCCCTGTGGAGTGAGGTTTTTCATCCGCCACGTGTGCGCCTTGTCCTGTGGCACATGGGCGTTTCAATGGGGCCACGTCTTTTCAGACATGGAAAGAGCGGCAATTTTTCAGCCTTCTCAGATGTCGAAAAAATGGTGATTTTCACGCACCTCTTCAACTTCTGCATAAAAGTTTAGGATGTTAGCCCTCTTTCAAGGGCATTTTCGATAAGCCTTGGCATTTCACGCACCTCCCAGGGTTTGGGGCAAAAATTAGGTGCGTGAAAAATGGGACGTTACCCGTCCCATCATCCATCCGTCTGGTCGGATGGCCCTCAGAAGAGAGGGAGCCTGCTCGCCAGATTCCACGCCTGTGCGTCTATCGCTCAAGGTTTATATCGCTTGCGCTTCGTGCCGTGATCGGCCTTACGCTCTGATTCACGAGGATGGACCCCTCGATGCCTACATCGTCTTTTACCATGTCTTGCCAAACACCTTGCAGGTGATCCTTGCCAAGTTCATCTTGGCCGTGGCAGGAGCCATGCTCACTGAGGCCTCCTTGAGCTTTTTAGGCCTAGGCGATCCCCTGCAGAAGAGCTGGGGGATGATGTTGAGCTACGCCTTCTCTAGGGGAGGATTCATCAACGGCTATTGGCGGTGGTACCTGCCACCAGGTGTATGCATCTGTCTGGCAGCATTGAGCTTTGTTTTGATTGGCTTTGGGTTGGAGGAGCTGGATTCGAAGAGAGCTGAACGCCAGCAAGCTTTAGGACGAACTTTTGGGCGGCAGGGGTCAAATAGGTATGAACCCATTCTCAATTGCTATCTTCTGACCGTCAGGGCTTAGCACGAAGTCTATGAAGGCCTTTGCACCAGGCGATGGATCTCCCAATGTGTAGAAATAGAGCTTACGAGCCAGTGTATAGGCACCGCTTTTTATGCTCTCAATCGTCGGGGAAATTCCATTGATGGAGATCACCTTAGCGTCTCCGCGCAGGACGTAGCTGTATCCCACGTAGCCGATGGCATTATCGCTGCCCCGAATGGCGGTCTTGACCTCTGAGCTATCTGAAGCTTCCATGGACACGCCCGGCGTCTCGGCCTCCTTGCAGCCCATGATGATCTCATTGAAGGTATCCCTTGTTCCAGATCCTGCCTTCCTTCCTATGGCGAATATCTCCGAATCCGGCCCGCCAAAGTCCCTCCAGTTGGTAATATCCCCTCTATAAATTTTCTTTACATCGTCATTTGTGAGGGAGGTCACACCAGAATTATACACCTCAGGGCTGACCACGATGCAGATGGCATCAAACCCTACTGGAATTTCCTTGAATCGTTTATTGCCTGTCTCGTACCTCTGTTTCTCTACAAGCTGGATCTCCCGGGATGCCATGGCAATGGAGGATCTGCCCTCAGCCACATCCACAATCCCAACTCCTGTGCCCCCTGAGGTCACGCTCACATGATATCTATCCTGAAGCATGTTGAACTCCTCGGCTTCAAGCTCTGCAAGTGGCATGACGGTGCTTGATCCGGAGACTGTAACCTTCTGCTCTCGGGCATGCACTGCTGCCGCCACAAAGAAGATGACGAGCAACAAGATCAATAGCTTGGATTTAGCCATCATGATGTTGCCAATTGCCATTGATATTATGTAAGCTTTATCTCGAGCGGCGTTACGCTTGAAAATATTGATATACCCTGACGTTTTCTTCAATGGCACTGTGTATCATACAGGCACACATAAATCGTACGCATAAATCTAACTCATCAGGGAATTGAAATGAATTACTGGCAACCTAAAATGGAGCTGATGGATAGAATTGAGCTGGAAGAGCTGCAGCTCAGAAGGCTCAAGAGCATTGTTGAGAAGGTCTACAAGAACGTGCCATTTTACCACAACAAGCTGAAGGAGGCTGGAGTCCTGCCACAGGACATCCAGAGCCTCAAGGACCTCTCCAAGCTTCCAACCACACGAAAAGTGAACTTGCGAGAGAACTATCCATTTGGCCTGTTTGCCGTTCCGCGAGAGGAGGTTGTGCGGGTGCATGCCTCCTCCGGCACAACAGGAAAGCCGACAGTTGTCGGCTACACTGCCAATGATATCGCAACCTGGTCTGATATGATGGCCAGGGATTTTGTGATGGTCGGCGTCACGAAGGGTGACATCTTCCAAAATGCCGTTAACTATGGCTTTTTCACTGGTGGCCTGGGAGTCCATTACGGCATCGAGCGCATGGGTGCCATGGCAGTGCCGTCTGGTGTGGGCAACACGGAACGCCAGCTGGAGATCATGATGGACTTCGGCGTGACTGTTTTGCACTGCACCCCATCTTACGCCCTTTACCTGGCAGAAACGGCTAAGGCCAAGGGCGTTGTGGATAAGTTGAAGCTTCGAATAGGATGCTTCGGAGCCGAGCCGTGGTCGGATGAGTCCCGAAAGGAGCTGGAGGAGACATTGCACATCAAGGCCTACGACTCCTACGGCCTGTCTGAGATGATGGGTCCTGGAGTGGCATTCGAGTGCCAGGAGCAAAACGGCCTGCACATCTGGGAGGATCATTTTCTGATCGAGGTGCTGGATAAGAATGAGGAGCCTTGTGCACCGGGCGAGCCTGGCGAGCTGGTCGTGACATCTCTGACCAAGGAGGCCATGCCGCTCATCCGCTACCACACTGGAGACGTGACCTACATACTGGACGAGAAGTGCAGCTGTGGCCGAACCAGCAGAAAGCTGCACCGCTTCCTGGGCAGGGCGGACGACATGCTCATCGTTAGGGGTATCAACGTCTTCCCAAGCCAGATCGAGGATGTGCTCGTAAGCATTCCCGAGATCGGAAACTACTTCCAGGTCATAGTGGACCGCAAAAAGCACGGCCTTGACGAGATCAGCATCCAGGTGGAGATGAAGGATGAGGCATTCACCGGCGAGCTGCAGGATCTGGCCAGGCTGCAGAGAAGGGTGGAGGATAAGCTCAAGTCAGTGCTCAACGTGCGCAGCAAGATAGAGCTGGTGGAGAAGGGATCCATCCCTCGCACGGCTGGCAAGTCCAGGAAGGTAGTGGACCTGCGGGACGTTTACGCCAAGGACAAGAGGGCAAAAGCGAAGAGTTGAGGGGGATCCTGAGCAAGATCTCCTCAACATCATCGTCCAACAAGTCCCTGATTGCTGGAACTTTTGCCGTCGGATCTACCGCTGATGCTATCAATTTGTTCGGCTTCGACGTGTCCTCCGACGCGGTGATTGCACAGTCGCTTGTAATAATAAAAATAATTAGTAAAAGATTGACCGGCTAGAGTGCTTTGCCGTCAATCTCTCCCGTTCTGATGCGGATGGTCCTTTCAACAGGCAAAACGAAGATCTTGCCATCGCCGATGTTTCCAGTATATGCCGCCTTTCTGATGATCTCTACGACATCATCCTCCTTCTCATCCACAACAACGACCTCCAGTTTGACCTTGGGGAGCATGTCGACGGTGTACTCCTCGCCTCGCCAGACCTGCTTGATCCCTTTCTGGCGGCCTCTGCCCTTTACATCCAGCAAGGTGAGGCTTGTGTAGCCCGCATCATCTAGGGCATTTTTTACATCTTCTACCTTAGAGGGTCTGATTATTGCCTGGATCATCTTCATGTTCTCACCGTTTTAAGGGAATTTGCCGGAGCATGAGCCGTCTCAGCCACCATCAAGCCTTCGCCAGGTTCTTGAGTTATGAACTCTGGGTAAGCAGAATATCCATGCTCGCCGCAGTCCAATCCAGCCACCTCTTCTTCTCTTGGAACTCTGAGACCGACGGTGTACTTCAGTAGGGCAAACAGTATGTAACCAGTACCAAATGCCCAGACAGCGACGGTAGCTGCGTCTATGATCTGAGCCATCATCTGGCCAGTGTTACCAACGATCAGACCGCTCACACCACCATATGTGCCGTCTGCGAAGATTCCCACCGCCAGGAGACCCCAGAGCCCGTTGTAGCTGCTGCAATAGCTGCGCACTTTATAATTTTCATGCTGATATGCGACGTCTCGCAGACAGGCGAGGCAGGAGACGGCAAGATATTCATCTACCCGGTAGAGGACGTGGTGCGCGTCAGGACTGGGGAGCGAGGATGCAGAGCGGTCTGAATTGATCACCCCCTCTTCCAAATCCTGATGATGGCTGCAGCTCCGGCCAGATTTATAGTCGTGATGATTATGACAGCGATAATCTTTTTCATGCCGCTCAGTGGAGCCGCCCTGCCAGTCAGATCCAAAACAAGATCTCCGTTTATCAGGACATCTCTGGTCTCTCCGCCTACCTGGATGCTGTACAGTCCCCTTGCAAGGCCTTTGAAGTTGTATTCTCGATCTTTGGAAGCATTTGCCAGCAGTCTTCCATCACGAAGAAGAGCGACGCCTTCGGGGGCGCCCACGATCCTCAGATCGTAGCTGCTTTTTAAAGGCAAGGGTTGACCCTCAAAGGAAGAATTGCAGGAGATATTGAGCATATTCAGCACAGTCGGTGCGATATCCACCTCCGACCACCTGCCTCCCAAATTCAGCTCGTCGATGTCTGGGCCAAGAACGACCAGAGGAACGCGCAGGGCCTCCAGGCGTTTCGCATGCTTCTCTGCAGAATGGCCACCCTTGTCTTCTGTGCTTGGAAAGCTCATCCCGTGATCGGCAGTGATGATCAAAAGCACATTGTTCTTCCGGCAGGCCTCGGCCAATCTCCCAAGCGGTGCGTCCAAAGCAGCCACAGTCTCAAGATAACCTTCAGAGCCAAGGTTATGGCCGGCGCTGTCAACAGCTCCCACATTCACGAGCATGAGAAAATGATTGCCTAAAAGATGTTCGACAATATCAGCTGTAGCGTCCAATCCCCAGGAGTTGTAGCCTGCATAGCCTGCGACACCCTGCACTGCGGTGTAACTGGCAAACTTGTCCCGCCATTCCTGGAAAAGTGAGCGCAGCCCAGCAGGCGTGCCAGCCCTAAATCCGGGGATTGGCTCGGCTCCGAAAATTGAATTGTCTTCAAGATACAGGACTGCATCCATCTCTTGTAGCATAGGCATCGCATCGCCACGCTCTAACACAGCCAGGCATAGATAGCCTTGCTTGCGGGCTGCATCGAATATCGTGGGCCCAAGGAACTGTGGGTCCACGTCAGAGTCGCCGGTGACAATGACACTGTGGCTTTTGGTGGTCTCTGGCACAGGCACCCTGAAGTCCACCACGCGGGCTCCACAGCCCGTCAGGTTAAATAGCAGTGCTTTTTTCAAGAGTGAGCCGTCCAGAGCGTAGGCGTTGTGCTCAGGATACACATAAGATGCCCCAAGTCCATCCACGACGAGAATGACTGCTCCCACCGGTCGCACTGCCTGGCCCACCTGAACATCGATGGCGCTGCAGGACGATGACAAAATTAGCAATATGATCAACGGCTTTGCCCATTCTAAAGAGCGAAGGGTCGAAAAAAAGAGAAGGGCACGGACCATCTTGGATCTCCCGATCTTTTAGAAGTCCGTCATGATCCTGTACTGATCGATCTCCGTTTGCTTCAGGCCTGCCAGGAATTGTTCGGCCATGTCGCGAATGTCCTTTGATCTGGTGATCGCTCTTCCCACGACGAGTATGTCAGCGCCCGCAGCCAGCGCCTGGGCCTCGGTGTCCACGCGAATGCCGCCAGCTACGGCCACCAGGAGCCTTCTGCCGGGTTTGGCCAGCGCCTGCATCTCGCGAATGTTCTGCCAGGCATGGGCGCTCTTCTCCATGTCGATGGCCCTGTGCAACTCGACAACATCTGGCAGGACATCCAGGTCCTTCAACACTGCAAGCGGGTTTGGCACATTGAGCATATCGATGACGGAATAGATGCCTGTCTTGCGAGCTTCATCGATGGCCAGCTCAAGGGTCTTCTTGGGCGCAAGGCCAGATATCACTACAGCGTCAGCCGTGGAATCTGCTGCCAGTCGTACCTCCAGGTTGCCCGTGTCCAAGGTCTTGAGATCCAGGATGACGAAAGCGCCTGGTCGGATGGCGCGAATCTCCTTGACTATGTTTATGCCCAGCATCTTGACCAGCGGAGTTCCCACCTCGATCAGTATGTGATCGCTCTCTGGCAGGGCAGCAAGAACGCGGCGCACCTCTTCCAGGTCCACCAGGTCGAAGGCCACCTGCAGATATGGCGGGTCCCATAGACGGGTTACTCTGAAGCCCATGATGGGATGGGTGGATCTGTCCTTCTCGTAGAGAACCTTGTCCACATCAGGGAATCCTTCCATTGCCCTCTGAAGCGCCAGCTTCGTGGCGCCATAATTGTAGCGGTAGATGGCATCGTAATCCTTGGCCTGCGGATGGATGAAAACGGACACCACCACCACCAGCTCCTCGGCTTTTTCCTTTGGAATGATTCCCTCAGCCACAGAGTCCGCCACCGCCTTGGCCACAGCCATCTGGGCCGGCCCAAAGATCTGGGCCGCTTGATCCATGCTCTTTACTGTGACCTTGGGCACGATGAGGGTAGAAGGCTTTGGAGGAAGATTCGGCCGAATAACCCCCAGGAGTGGAGTGTGCCCTGCCGAGAGCTGTGTGAGTCCACAAGCAAAGGCTGTTCCCACAGGCCCATCCTTCTCTCCGATGAGCAGGTCGATATGAGCTATCTCAGGCTCTTTCCCGATGAGAGCCTCACCTACTAAAAACAAAAATTCACCTCGTAGCACGAGAGAAACATCTCTCTATTAATCCTTTTTCCACGCAACCCATCGGGCTCTAGATCCACTGCCAGTAGATCAAAGGTGCAAGCGCGATCAGCGCTAAGCCCGTTGCCAGCCTCACCCCTGCACGGTGGTCCTTGCGGAAAGCATCCACCTGCTCAGGGCTCATCCCCAGCGCGATGAAGCTGCCCAAGACGATGATCGGCAGGACGACCCCCAAGTTGAATAAGAACAGACAGGCAGCACCTGCAAAATAGCTCTGGGATGATAGAATTTCCAGTATTGCGAGGTAGATGGCTCCCACACAAGGTGCCTTGACCAGGGAGAAGAGAGCCCCGATCAGGAAGTATGAGCTGAAGCGGCCCCTTTCCACTCCTTTCTGGAGATGCTTGAGCGCCCAATCGGTCCTGAATAAGGAAGATCTTCCCTTGGCCAGCCGCACAGCGTCCAGAACCTGGGATAGGCCTGCCAGCAATAGAAATGCGGTCAGAACATAGCGAAAGACGCTCGCTACAGCGTCTGCCGCTAGCAGCCGCTGCATGCCCAGGCCGAAGAGGAAGTACATGGTGAATATGCCTAAAGAGAAGAACACCACCATCCTCACCATCTCGCGCTTGCTGCCTGTCGAGGAGAGCACCGATGCGGCCAGGAAGACCAGAATGCCCAGGAGGCAGGGGTTGAATCCCGCCGCCAGCCCTGCGACCAGGACTGCAAAGATCGTGTAAAGAGAAAACTCCCGCAAATTAAGATATGGGCTGTCTTCAATGATGCTCAGATTTGCGCTCTCATTGCTCGGTATGGAGAAGGCTGGGTTGGAGCTGGGACTTTGGTTTGCCAGTGCTTCTCGAATCAACCTCTCGAGCAAGGCATTGTCCCCGTCATAGTCCCTGTAGTTTATTACGCTTGTCCCAATGATGATCGCAGGGACATCCTTTGCTCTGTACTGTCCAATGATGCGATGGCCTTCGTCAGAATAGTAATAGTATCGGCTTGTATTGAGAGGTGTCTTTTCTCCCACTTGGCCCAGCACCCTTTCTGCGGCTGCGCACTTTGTGCACCCAGGCGAATCGATGAGTATGACCTCGTTGGAGTCTTTGCCTTGTGCGTGAGTGGTATTTGCTGCAGCCATGCCTGCGATCAGAACCAGGGCGACTATGACCTTGAAGAGAGGCATGAGGGCACGCATCAGTTACCATAAGGGATGGATCGGGTATAAAAAGAAGATTCAGGTTCAACCCGAAGTAATATACTCAAGCACCGGTCGGCTTACCGAAGATGCCCTGCTGGAAGCAAAGCCCACAGAAGTGCCGTCCTCAGCCACCAGAGCTATGGAGTAAGGGCAGCCTTCAGCGCAGATCTCCACGGCTTTCTTGATCAGCGGCGTGACATCGATTGTGTAGCTTCCCTCTTCGTAGACCTCTACAGATGCTGAGACTTCGCCATTATATTCTGGCTTGTCATTCCAATTTGCAGTGTCCAATGTAGCGCCATGAACCAGATACGCCCTTAATTCGCCTGCCTTCTTTACCTGAACGGCGTCAAGCGTCAGTGTGGCAGACCGTATCTGCTCGGGCTTGAATATGCCCTGAGACCCAAAGAGGTTGACAAAACTCAGGTAAACCTCCTGAACGGACTTACCATCCTCTGATGCTGCCCAGAGAGTCTCATTATCGCTGAAGTTCTGGTCTGCATAGTTCGCGTCCACATATGTGTCGACATCCGTATTCGCTTTGAAGCTGCCAGCCTCGGCTGATGCCGCAAGCAGCAGGAATAGGCCGATAAGAGCATAAGATGATCTCAAAGTTAATTCCTCCAGGGATACCAGTTCTCATATAGTAAAAAGGCTTATGTTCATGTGCACCTTATATAAGCGGTCTCTCATTTATATGACTACGTTAGCTTTATTAACATCTCGACTGCTCTTGGTCTATGGTGGTAGCTTGAGAACTACAGCCCTTTGCGTCGCATTCATGGTGTTTCTCATCGGAGTCGTCGCAGACTGTGCTACGATACACGTGAGCTCGAACTTACAAGCTGCGATAGATGCAGCCTCCCCCGGCGATACACTTCAGGTAGCTCCTGGAGTATACGACAAAATAACAATCCAAAAGAGCATAAACCTGGTGGGCAATGGCGCAACCATTCGGGCTGGCAACAGAGATGCCTGCGTGAGCATTGAGTCAGACAACGTGAGCATCGCAGGTTTCTTGGTCCGGGACGGCTTTTATGGGATAAAGCTAAACAGCGTGAAAGGCTGCAGGGTCACCAATAACACAGTAATCCGATGCACTCAGCCGGGCATTGCCCTGCTCTTCTCCGACGGAAATATCATAGCGAAAAACAACGCCAGTTTCAACGGACTGGGGGGCGAGGGCTGGTATGGAATTTACCTCTCCAACTCAGATGACAATCTAATCACTAACAATGTTGCGTATGGCAACGGAGCTTACGGCATAAACCTCTTCCCGTCCTGCAATAACAACACCATCAGAGGAAACGTGCTGCAAGGCAATATGTACGGGCTCTACATGTTCACTGACTGCGCTAAAAATCGCATTGAGTTCAACGACATGTCAAAGAACACCAATTCCGGCCTCGATCTGCGCTTCAACTGCACCGAAAACATGATCCTAAACAACACCATTGAGAGAAATGTCGTAGCTGGCATAACCCTCATGGAATCGGGCAGAAATACAATAGAAGGAAACCTGATCAGTGGAAATGGCCGCTACGGACTGCAGGTGCAGGGCAATTCGGATAGGAATATAATTTCCTATAACAACATCTCCGAAAGCCAGACGGGCATATTCGTGGAGTCTAGCGGAAATATGATCTACGGCAACAGCATTCTGGACAACGTAGTTCAGGCAGAGGACAGAGGCAGGAACACCTGGAATGCGAACTATCCGAAAGGTGGCAACCTCTGGAGCGACTACCTGGGAAAGGATGAGATGGCTGGCCCTGGTCAGGACGTCTCCGGGAAGGATGGATTTGGCGATGAGCCCTACCAGATAAACGAGGTGGCAAAAGACG
>JAAZNX010000052.1 GCA_012798025.1 Methanothrix sp.
GCCTCAATTTCATTCGTTTGGGGCTCGGAGATCAAAGGAAGCTCCAGAGATGCCGTAACATATGCACTCATCCCGTTCTTATGAGCAGCCTCCACCAGCGCCTTGACCTGATCTCCTTCACCGTGAATCGTTATGGCTGTAACATTGGCTGCTTTGAAGGTACCCAGTATGGCAGAGGCTCCATACCTATCCAGATCGCTCTCTTCGACCCAGCCATTTCTATCACCGGCGTTAACGTCTTTTGGCAGGATCAACAGCGGTTTCATGACTGTCTTGTTGACATCAGACCAAATGGCGAGTGGCGTGGCGGCAACTGACGCATGCCAGTCGTACGCACCTACAAGGATCAGATCATCAACTTCGCCCTTCACACCACGTTCCAGATCAGCAGCTGCAAGAAGCATTGCGCTGGTCAAAAACGCCATGATTAATACTATTCTGATCTGCTTCAAGCTTTCACCTTCTCCATCAAGACGCCAGCATCTTGCAGCGCTCTGGCATTCGCCTCTAAAATATCGCCCACTATCAAAGCCTTGGAAAGCGTAACATTGCGGTTGGTCATGTCTTTGATTGCGGATCTTGCAGCTTCTGTCACATTACCCTCGCATATTATCAAAGGCAGGCTACCGTTCTTGGCCACCTGGTAGGCCCTGAAGATATCCACTGGTTTGGGACTTGATAAAACAACCTCAGAGATTCCATCCGGCCACATCTCAGCTAAAAATTGCCAGCATTCTTCAAACAGGCTATCTCCCTGAATGCGCTTGATCTCTACGCCGTCAAGGACTTTTTCGGCATCCATAGAAACTATCGTATGGTTGCCAAAGATCACAACGCTGGCAAAGTCCTGCAGCCATTCTCTGTCCTTATCTCTGAGCTTGCCTGGCGGAACTGTGATGATAGCCACCGATCTATTACCTGGCGAGCATAAGGACGCCACTGTGCTGTACTGGAGATCTTCTCCTGTCAGCACCGCCACTCCCTCTGGCTGCACCACTTTGATGTAGGTCATTTCCTGAGGCATGGGAATGCCATTGGAATCAATAAGCCTGAAAATAATCGGATAATCGCCAGTTTGAGATGCCAGCATAGTGAAATTGGCAACGCCAGGCTTTTCGGGGTTGACTTCCACCACCTGAGACTGCGGAATGACCACGAGCTCCGACGGCGTTGCTATTCCGACCAGCACCCTCTCCTTGACATCGAGTATGACGCTAAATGAGCCTTTGTAGGTCTTATTGGCCACGATCCGATCTGGAACCTCGATATCGACGCGGTAGCCCCTGACGGCCATGCCAAACTCAACGCTGGCATTGACCGTGTCGTTTCGGGAGCGGTTGCCTAAAGAGGTCGCAGTTATCTGCAGCTCACCCCTCTTTCCCGGTTCAGTTGTTTGTATCTGCAGCTTCATAAGGTGGGTTGTGCCAGAGTCTAAAGATACATCGTATGGTAAGGAGACCTCTTTTTCTCCATCGAGCAGTGTCACCGTCCAGCCTTCTGGCAACGGGGAGGAGTCAATGAAAGCCACGTCTCTGAACAACCCCAGGTTTTTTACAGCCAACTCAAACTGTGCGATATCTTCCGCTTTGGCTGCGAGAGATGCGGACTTGGCATCGTCTATTGTCATGCTGAGACCGTAGCTCTCCTGACCTACGATTTTAAGATTGAACTCAATTCTCACAGGCATGGTGGGTGGCGTGTTGTCCAGTAAATACATGAACCCAGTATAGGACCCCGGCTTGGTCTCCTGTGGAACTGCGAAGTAGACCTTGATCTCCGCCTCGCCCTGAGGCTTTAGAGGTTTTTGTTCAGGCATGCTCAAGATTATAAAGTCCTTAGCACTTCCGCTAACTTGAGTGCCTGTGATTTTGAATATGGGCGCATCACCCACATTGGTCAACTTTAAAGTCCTCTCCTCCACTTCCCCTGGATGTAGCACAACATCGAACTTTTCCTTATCTGGCGCCAGCTGAGCTGTGCCCAAGCTGGTCAGCAGAACTAGAATAACTATCGGATATATTTGCCTCATCTAACACCACACGATGGCATGTGCCGGATTTTTTCACAGTTATTATAAACCACGTCCCCAAGTGATAAATAAATTTGGTTGCCTTTGGGACAGGCTAGTTTATATCTGTTATGTCTCAAATCAGATCATCGGGTGTATCCTTGGATCGAGAAAAAGCCTTTCTAGTGGCCACGCCCTTCAAGAAGCGCGGCAAGAAGAGCCTCAAGATCAGCGACTTCATCTTTGCTTTGTACCTGGACATGAAATGGGGCCCGCCCGAGAAAGTACGCGCTTTGCTAAGAGAGGCGGAATCAGAAGGTCTGGTTAGGATGGACGGTGATACGGTTTTTGCCGCATTCGATGCCGATGCTGTGGATGTGCCAGTAGGATTCAAACCAACCACCGAGGAGGGCATTTTGGATCGCGGAATCAGGCTCATCACCTCCCAGACGGGCATGAGCAGAAAGGAGGTGATCGCCATGGCCAATGAGAGACAGGATTCTTTACAGAAACTGGTAGAGCTGGATGCCGTGGTCCTTCTTGTGGCAAGGGAGCTGGGCCTGGATGTGAGCAGCCTGGCCGAAGAGGCCTATCGAAACCTTCTTGCCAGAGTCAAGCAAGATCAGAAAGCAGCATGAGCCCGGTCTCCCATGTCTGACGTCACCCTTTACGATCTACTGGGCATACCAAAGGAACGCGCAGAAGAGATTGCCAGGAAGGTGAGAGCTTCATACTCTGATTCCAAGAGCCCGGATGAGTGGATAAAAAAGCTGATAGAAGAGTCTGAGGTCACGCCTGAAACGGCTGAAGTCTTTGCATGCGGCTGGTTTGCCGGGAGATATGCAGGCGTCTCCGAGGTCTTTAATATAGTTCAAAAAGAGATGGACAAGATGGAGAAAGATAGAAGGGAGAGATATAACCATTCCGGCACAGATGGTTATGCGTGAATTTGATGTGCGAATGCTAAAGAAGCGATCGCAATCGATCGTAAGATTAATCTTCATGCGGCGAAACAGAGCGACTAATGGCCCCCAGAGTTCTGTTCGCTACCATTTACAAAGAGACCTCCGAGCCTTATGACTATATCGGAGCCAATACCAGATCATGGTTCAGATTCTACTGGCCACGCATTCAGTCCTTTGGCCTGCGCTTTCTCAAGCAGAATATCCCCGAGCTGGAGATTTTAGAGTTTCCTACATGGGAAGAATACTGCAAGAAGCTGGAAGAAGGCTGGGATGTGGTGGGCCTATCGTTTTATCTCAACGAGACCCACGAGGCCCTTGAGATGGTCAAGGCTGCGCGCAAGGCACCAGTTGGCGAGATCTGGGCTGGAAACTATGGTGCCCTCACGCCAGAGATCCAAGAGAAGTTCGACAAGGTTTTCGTGGGTTATGCTGAACAGCAGGTTGCGTCGTATTTCGGCAGACAGGTCAAGGAGATCATTCATCCGCCTCTCATCGAGTATCTCAACTCACCTTTTGGCATAAAGCTGAACGTTTACGGCATCATGTTCACCACGCGCGGCTGCCCAGTAGGTTGCAAATTTTGCCAGACCCCGGTGTTCTGCAATAAGCCCAACATAATTCCCCTAAAGAGCATCGAGCGACTGCTTGCCTACTACAAAGAGCACGGCATCAACGTTGTCCTGATAGAGGATGAGAACTTCGGTTGCAACCGCCGTCATGCAGATGCCGTTGTGGAGCTGCTGGACAAGTATGGCATGGTCTGGGGCTGCATGGCCAGAGCTGATTATTTGCGAAGAATGATCGACGAGTGGGCGGAGAAGAGAAAGAGAAACGGAAAGCGCGTATCGGGATTCGGAGGAGCCGCGATAGGCATAGAGAACCTGCACCAGGAACGCCTGGACGACATAAAAAAGAAAGAAGGCACTGAAGACATCCTTGAGACAGTGCACCTGCTGCAAAAGCACGGCCTTGGCACAGTTGGCTATTACATGATCGGCTTTGAAGACGATACCAAGGAATCGCTTAAAATCGATATCCCAAAACTTGCTGCATTGAAGCTTGACATCACTCAAATCTGCGTATTAACACCACTGCCACAGACGCCCCTCTGGAAAGAGATCGAGGAAAAGTACGGCATCTGGGACAAGGACTGGCATCACTATGACGGCAAAAACCTTGTTTGGAATCATCCAAACATAAAACCGGAGGAGATTCCAGGCATCCTGGACTGGTCGTTTAAGCAGGTTTATCCCTGGACCACGCCCCTGCGCACATCGGCACGGGTGTGGAGAGGAGCCTACCGCTATGCAGGCTGGGCAGGAGTGAAGGAAGTGGCATCCTACATGAGCAAGGCCAACAAGTTCGACTTCAGCCAGAGAAGGCTGCTGGAAGCCTAGATGAAGATCCTACTCTTGTCATCTCCCGTGGTCCAACCGGACTTCGACCGCATAGCTCGTCTGCCTAACCTTGGGCTGGTATCTTTAGCCGCACACGTGAAAGACCTTTGCACAGTTCACGTCGCTGATATCCACGGCATGAAGAACTACCGGGAATACGTGCGCAAGACCGTCAACGGTTATGATCTTGTGGCCTTCACTGCCATGAGCTTCCAGTATCAAGAAGCGCTGAGGCTTGCCAGTATCGCAAAGGAGTCCGGTGCAAAGACGGTCTTTGGTGGATACCATCCCACCCTTGCATGTGAGGAGATTGGCCAAAGCGAAGACGCAAGGCTCATCGACTACATCGTGCGAGGCGAGGGCGAGGCCTCCTTCAGGGAGCTTGTGGAGGCTCTGCTGGCCGGAAAGGAGCCAAAAGGCGTCTTAGGCGTCTCCTACCATGCGGGTGAGACGATGGTGCACAATAGGCCGCGACCACTTCTCAGGGTCGAGGAGATCGAGATGCCCGACCGGGACGCGCGACTTATCACCAAGGGCTTCTACAGCTTCGACGTTCCCATCGACTCTGTTGAGACCAGCCGGGGTTGCACGCAAGGGTGCAAGTTTTGCAGCATCAACCTGATGTACGGCCGTAACTTCCGCAAGTTCCCCATCCAGCGCGTTATTGCCGATATCCAGGACGCCGAGGAGCATGGCGCAGGCTCCATCTTCTTCCCGGACGACAACATCACATTGGATGTGAAGAGGCTGGAGCAGCTCTGCCAGGCCATCATAGATGCCGGTCTGACGCATTTGCGCTACAAGACCCAGGCTTCGGCTTCTGGCATAGCATCCAGTAAGCGGCTGGTGGACAAGATGGGCGAGGCCGGATTCGATGGAGTCTTCCTGGGGGTCGAGAGTGTGAACAAGCGCAATCTTCAGTTCCTGGGCAAGGGCCGCATGTCCGATGATGCAGAGAAAGCGGTAAAATATTTGCATGATAATGATATCATCGTCTCCACTGGTCTTATCGGTGGAAATCCGGATGATGACGAGGAGGATATGTGGGAGAACTTCCATCTAGCGCGGCGGCTGAAAGTGGATTTTCCGATTTTTTATATCAACACGCCGTACCCCAAGACTCAGATGCGCGCCGAGCTCGAAGAGATGGGGCTGATCACGAGGAACGATTTCACCAAGTATGATGGTCTGCATGCCAACTTGAGGACGAAACATCTCAGTGACGAGGAGGTTCAGTACATCACCTGGGAAATGAATGCAAGATACTATGACTTCGAGTGGCTGCGCTACAACAAAGTAAAGAAGATTTACCCGAAGTGGTTTGCCAATGAGCTGAAGCGTCTGGCGCCATTCTATGCAAAACGCAAGCTGGATCTGGCCCTGGGACGGCGCACCCGTCAGGACTTCTTCCTGGAGGACCTGAAAAGCGGCGAGCTGTGCAAGGGCGTAACTTAAGCGATTGTGCAACTTAGGATTGAATAATCTCTCTTATTCTCCTCCTGCAGTCCTGGTCATTGAAAATCTCCCTTAGTTCCTCCTTCACCAGCTTCCTCAGACTGGCTCTATCTGAAGCAGCCATCTGCTGCTCTTCCTGACAATTTTGCAGAGCATTCATTCCATTCCCAAAGATCCTGAGAGGCCTCGTGAACACTGGCGCCTCGCCCTTCTTGAGCCGTTCCAGGCAGTCGTACAGCTCATCTAGCAGTCCATTTTTTCCATAAAAGTAGTTCCTGAGCATCTCCTTCGTTATTTCCTTGTAGCTCTGGAAGCCCAAAATGTTCATCTCATTATTCTCGATGTAATTTATCGACTCTGAGATTATATCGTGAAGCCTCCACTCCAATGTGCCTGGACGCTTATGCTCCCCAATAAAACCTCCATAAGGGTTGCGAAGCAGAATAAGCATATCCTCCGCCTTTCCGCCACCCAATTTGCGGTAGACCATTATATTATTCTCCGACAGGCCCGTCCTCTTCTGTA
>JAAZNX010000044.1 GCA_012798025.1 Methanothrix sp.
CTCTTTGGGCTCGTCCACGGAGGATGAGCCTATCGAACTCTTTGGCCTTAAGAGCTTGTCCGGATTGCTTCGTCTCGTCCTCACAGCGCAAAACGCGGCAAACTATCTATATAATCATTATGGATATTTGTAGTTTGCGGTCGAGGGCCTGGCTGAGCGTAAGATATTACCTCCACCGGCTACAACTGGGGGAACTGGCAGATGATTACTAGCAAGCAGAGAGGTCGGGAAAAATTGACCGATAGATAAAGGTTTAGACTGCTGGCAACAAGGCCAGCAGAATGTATGAAGCGATCAATCTCTCCGACCCATGCGTTCACTTTGTACCTAACTGGGGTAATAGAATATACGCCCTTCAGGATATTTAAGCCCTATGCGTTGCAGATACTCTTTATAAACAGACTCCGGGTCTAGGTCTACTTCAGGATGGATTACTTTGGCCAGATAGGTGAGCCCTACTATTTGATCTGGACCTGCCATGAAGTCCCAGTTGAAAATGTAGACTTTGCCGTTTTTCACCGCAGGCACAGTAGTTGCAGCAGCTCGATCCATGACCTCTTGGAGGGCTTTCTCAAGCTTGACTGCATCCTGAGATGGAGGCGCTTCCCAGCCCAAGGCCTTGGCATCTGATGCGGAAGCCTGTCGTTTTATTATGATCTCTGGCTTCTGCGAGACTATATACTCCCAATCAACCACGGGATATCCTTCTGGGCGCCCGCTGAATATATTAAAGGCATTAACTGTTTTAACCATTTGTCCCGCTCCGGAAGTTGGACCCATGCCGCTCAGATCGTTACCCTTAGCATTCCATTCTACGTATATTTTGGGCATCGATGTCCCTTTCACTGCCTCCTTTATTTCGGAAGCCTTCTCGTTGTACCAGTTTATGTATTCCTTAGCCTCGGCCTCCTTGTTCAATATGACTCCCAACTTCTCCAGCTCTACCGTCATGTTTTCTGGATAGAAGAAATCCAGGCCTACGAAGGTTATGTTCTTGAATGGAGCCAAAGCCTTTTCATGGGCTTCGATTCCATAGGCTTTGCCTGGGTAACTGTAGCCTATAAAGATAATATCTGGGGCTATTGTATCACTGCTCCCTTTTGCAATTTCCGCAATCAGTTCATAATCAAGCTTGTTGAATGTACCCACTGACTGTACGCCTTTAAGGATAGGGAAGTAGTAGCTTGCTTTCTGTTTTACTGTATCCGATACCGCCACTATCTTGTCTCCCTCGCCAAGCAAGATTATGACCTCAGCAGCATCTCCATTATTTACTATTATCCTATGCACAGGATTTTGGATAGTGACCTCCCTGCCAGCGGAATCCACAATCGTCTTGGGGTAATCTGAACCAGAGCTATCCGATTCCAGGGCGGTGCTGATGACGACCAGCGAAAGACACAGCGCCAGCACCGGCCAAACTAAAAACTTATTTAGTCTCATCTCTTTATCCCTCTCATAGTCGTTCGAATCCATAGAGTTATTATTTTTAGATTCGTCGTTCAATCTTTATCATATAATATACTATCTATCCATGATATTATTAATAAATTTTTTTATTATAATAATATAAGGTATGAGGTCAGGGTGAATCCCTCCTGGTGGACAATCATTTGAGCAGTGCCGACTCATGGAGGAAAGCATATGAAAAAACGAGGCGACGCTAAGACCGAGAATTCAAGATATCCATGGTGTCCGAGCTTGAACCCGGCAAGCAGCTAGCCCAGATTGCCCGCGAACAAGGCATTCATCCTAGTCTTCCTCGTCGATGGAGATCTGAACTTGCATTGAATCCCGAATGGGCATTTACCGGCAATGGGCACAGATGCAAATATGAGGCCAGGATCTCCGAGCTGAAGGGGCTTCTCGTCCCAGGCCCACGCCGAAAATGAACTTTAAGGCAAAGGTAAGTATAGCGCCCTGAAATTATTTCGCACCCATGAACTTGAGGGGGAGGGCCTGTGGAGATATCAGAAACCCATGAGCCTATGAGGCAGGAAGCCCTGCCCTTCAGGGCCGAGGGGAATCCTCGGGTGTCTCTCTGAAGATCGTCTGCTCTCTGCCAGCTCCAACAGATACCGCAGATATGTCCACGCCCAGCAGGTCCTCCAACCGCTCAACGTAATCCCGAGCAGTTTCTGGCAGATCATCGTAATTTTCGACTGCAGAAATATCCTCAGTCCAGCCAGGCATATTCTCATAGACTGGCTTGCACCTGGCGAGCTGAATGGTGCTCTCTGGCGGATAGCCGATGGTCTCGCCGTCGAGCTCATAGCCCACGCAGATCTTTATTGGATCAATGCCCGTCAAAACGTCCAGCTTGGTCAAAGCCAGCTCAGTGTAGCCGTTCAGGTAGACAGATTTGAGTCCAAGAACGGCGTCAAACCAGCCGCATCTTCGTGCCCGTCCAGTGGTTGTGCCATACTCGCCACCCCTCTCCCGCATCTTCGTGCCCAGATCGTCTTTCAGCTCAGTGGGCATTGGTCCCTCGCCCACGCGGGTGATGTATGCTTTGATCACGCCGACGACGTTATCCACCATCACTGGGCCCACGCCAAGGTTTGCGCAGGCGCTTCCTGCAGTTGTGAAGCTGGAGGTGACGAACTTTTGCGTTCCGTGAATGACATCAAGGAATGCACCCTGGGCGCCTTCGGCAAGGACGCTATGCTCCTCCATCAAGGCGATGTTGATCTCCCGCGAGACATCAGTCACCTTGTCCTTCAGATGCTTTCCAATCTCCAGGTACTCATCTATGAATGGCGCGTACCTGACAACAGTTGGATCGCCGCCCATATCAGCTATGGCCTTCTCCTTGGTTGGACCAATCTCATTTAGCTTGGCCTCAAGCATAGAAGGATCTGTGAGATCTCCCATCTGCACTTCTTCGCGAGCTATCTTATCCACGTAGGCAAATCCTATTCCACGATTGGTGGTGCCTATTTTCTCCTTCCTGGCCTTCTCTCGCAGGCCATCCAGCTCGATATGATAGGGCATGATGATCGTCGTCTTGGCGTCGATGCCCAAATCCAGCTTAATGCCCTCAGATTCAAGAGTCTGAATCTCATTCCATAGAACGCGAGGGTTGAGCACAACTCCGGGTCCAATGAGCAGCCTGCGTCCATAGAGGGCACCACTTGGGACCAGGTGAAGCTTGTAGGTTTTGCCGCCTACAACTACCGTATGTCCTGCGTTGTCGCCGCCCTGGAAGCGGACAACTATGTCATAGTTTTCAGCCAGCAGATCGATTATCTTGCCCTTGCCTTCATCCCCGAACTGTGCACCAGTGAGAATCGTAAACATGAGATGGGAGTTATCGGCCACGTAGATAACAATTTTGATGCGTTATTTGCAATCCAAAAGCTTCAAAACAAAGTCAGCAATTGCATCTGTCACATTTATGCCTAATGCCTCGAAGATGCCTTTTCCCGAGGGCGTGCCATTGACCTCGATGACCAACAGACCTTCGTCTGACTCCAGCAGGTCGACGCCGCAATAGACAGTTCCGGCGGCACGGCTGCTTCTGGCTGCCAGGTCTTCCAGCTCGGCTGATCGCGGGCAGGGCTTTGCATGCCCGCCTCGAGCCAGATTGCTGATCCACTGGCCTGGAGGAGCGACCCTGTAGATAGCGCCAAGGAGCCTGCCTCCAACCACAAAGGCCCTGATGTCGCGCGGAGACTGAGAGGCAATGAACTCCTGAAGGTAAACCAAACCATGTTTTTCAACCATGCCCTTGAGTTTTTCCTCATCTCCGTCTTTTAACAGAACGATGCCTTTTCCTTTGTACCCGAAGAGCGGCTTGGAGACGGCCCATCCGTACTCATGGAGCATCCTGACAGCTTCTTTGGGGCTGGCAATGACAGCAGTCCTTGGAGTCGGCACTCCAGCCTGTCGCAAAGCAAGAGACGTGGCAAACTTGTTGGCAGCTCTTGCAATGGCATCGGGTGGGTTGACCACAGTAATGCCGAGGCCCTCCAGGGCCTGCAGTGTCTCGAACCTGAAGGCTACATCATGTGCTCCCCTCCTGCCAAGGTCGCGCACCACAATGCCGTCAAGTTGCAAAAGATCTATGCCGTTGCTGAAGAGGGAGATATCTTCGTTGATGGCGGCGTAAAGCTCTGAGAAATTCAAAAACACCGCATCAACGCCTTTTCCTCTGAAAGAGGTGCAAAGGGCCTGAGCTGTCCAATCAAGTGGATCGGAGATCACAATGCCTACGCGCATGAGCTGCAGATAGTCTGCCAAAGGTATATCTGAATTGCCTCGCAAGAGCTACGAGATGCCTGCACTCACACCTCGCTTCGCCCACAATTCATCATCCTGCCATCGTTCTGTACAAATTCCACACACCAGTGGCCACGAAATTCACAGCAACAGCGCCCAGGATGAGGCCCATGATCCTGGTCAATACCATGATGCCCGTGACCCCCAGGGCATGATCGATGTATTCGGAGAACCTGAGGACGAAGAAGGTGATCAGGAAAGTCAGCACTATGGCCAGAAGAACCAGAGCCTTCTCTGCAATTGTGCTTGCAGCGCCCATCAGCACAACTACGGTGGTGATTGCACCAGGACCTGTGAGCAGCGGTATTGCCAAGGGAAAGACCGAAACATCCTCACGCTGGTTGGCATCTCTCAGCTCTGCTTCAGTGACCTTCTTCTGCTGGCGTACGCCTCGCAGCATGTCGATTGCCACCAGGAAGAGCAGAATGCCACCTGCCACGCGCAGGCTGTCCACAGTAATGCCGAATATGCGGAGCACAAATTCTCCTGCTATGGAAAACAGGATGGCGATGGATAAGGCCACGAGAGTTGTGCGTCTGTAGATATGGCTTTTCTCCAGGGCATTCATGTCTGCAGTTAGGGTGACGAAGATCATGGTGGCCTCGATGGGATTGACTATCACGAAGACTGTGGTGAAGGCGTACACAAAGTAGAGGAGATAGTCGTTTATTCCCATTTCAACTCCGTTTATCATAATGCAATTCCTGTATAAATTCGTGGAGGTGTTTTGCGAGGGGTGCAGGAGGAATGGCATTTTATATTGTAAGAGCAGTTACGTCTAGCCCGTATGAAGGCTATGCCAGAGATGTTAGTGGTGATGATTGCAGGGATGTTCCTCTTGACTGCAGGATTTGCGAGTGCATCCGTTGCAGTCAAGCAGGGAGATCGAATTCAGGCGGCTATTGATGCTGCCCTGCCAGGTGAGATCATTGAAGTCTACAGTGGCACCTACAAGGAAAGCCTGGTAGTCGACAAGCCGCTCATCATCAAAGGTATCGATTCAGGAAGCGGCCTTGCCATTGTGCAAACCGAGAGTGACCCTGCCATAACATTGAAGGCAAACGGCATCGTTTTAGAGAGCATCTGGGCCAAGAGCGCAAGCGTGTGGACGGGCGATGCTGGCATCCTGGTGCTCTCGAACGACAACGTTCTTCGCAATAACACGGCAAGCGGCAATGGAAATGCAGGGATAATCTTACAGGGGTGCAGCAACAACACGCTCTGGGGAAATGTAGCTCAAGGGAACGGCAACGAAGGCATATACCTGAAGAACTGCAGCCAGAACCTCTTGGAGAGAAACCAGGTTAAAAACAACAAATACGGCCTTCGGATGCAGTCCTCCTTTGGCAATGAGATCTTGGGAAATGCAATAAGTGGAAATAAATTCCATGCCATTTACCTGCAAAACTGCCAGAGAAATATCATCGAAGGAAACTATGCCAGCGAGAATGAGGGTGGGCTGGTCATGGATACCTGTCGAGACAACATCGTCCGGAAAAACGATTTTGTTGACAATGAATTGGGCATTTCGATTTCATATCTTGATACGAGCAATGAGGTCCAACCAAAGGGAAAGGGTGTGGTTATCTCATACAACAGCATGCCCTCCGAGAGGTCAGTGTCCACTAATAATACAATTTATCAAAACAACCTCTCCAACAAAGATAATGCCTATGACGATAGCCTTGACTACTGGGATTTCGGCCAAATTGGCAACAACTACAGCAATTTCAATGACGTTTCAGAGGGCTGCACAGGAAAAAAGATCTGCAGCTCCGAATATAGAATTCCTGGTGGTCCGAGCGTCGATGAATTTCCCCAGGCCGCTCCACTCAAGGTCCCAGGACTTTACACTGGCCCGCACGGAGCCGTCCTCCGGATCTTCCAGACCAGCTTCGTTCCGGGGGGTAAGATTAGGTTGAATTACACCTCACCTGCAAATATCGAGGTGTGGGCTGGCATAAATGCAAGCAATGCAGGTCAGAACGACCTTTACCTGGGCAGGAATACTACAGGCAACGTCGTTTTAACGGCTCCCGATAAAGAGGGCTCCTACAGGTTACTTATGCGCGACCTAAACGGCACGGAGGTCATGTCGTTGCCGTTTAATGTAACAGTGCCAAGCATCTCCGCATCTCCATCCTCGGTGAACACATGCGAAAAGATCTTCGTGGCCTACTCAGGGGCCTTCGGCCAGAATAACGATTGGATTGGCATGTCCCGCGCAGGTTCATCGGATTTCGTCTCCCGCCAATACTTGAAGGGTCACGAAAATGGCAATATCACTTTCTCCAGTTCAGAGGCCGGGAGCTTCGAGTTCAAGCTGTTCGCTGCCGGCGCCTCTGCGCCGGTGGTTACGAGCAATGCGGTTGAGGTCAAGTCCAGACCAGGCTACAAGGTAATTGCAGAACCAACGCACGTTTCCCCTGGCGGCACTGTCACAGTCACATACTGGGGTGCACCCTCGTCAGGAACGGGCATGATGGGCATGTACGGTATGAACAGGCCAGACAAGTTCCCAGTGGAGAAGAGATCAATTGGTGGCAAGAGCTGTGGTAGTATGACATGGCGGCTTCCCTCTGCTGCTGGGCAATACGACTTCAGAATGTTCTACTCTGACATCACCGATATCAATCAAGGGGCTTATCAGCTCTTGGCCCAGAGCAATGTAGTGACGGTGAGCTAGGGAAATCCCGGTCTCAATGGGCCCTCTGATTCAGGCGGGTTGTACAGGTCTGGCAAAGCCTGGAGGGCTTCTCCCTGGCATTTTTTGCTGACCGGGAGAGCTGCATGACGCAATCCTGACGACAGTGCTCCAAGCCCATGAGGTGGCCGACCTCGTGCAGAGCCTCTTTGACGAGCACATCCTGCTCAATGCCCGCATAAAGAAGAGCCGCTCTTTCTGAGGTGCAGCCCGCAATAGGGCCGATCTTTGGATAGAGCAGCTCACGATCCACCAACCAGAGCACTCTTTTTGTACTGAATTCTCTTCCAAGATACTTCAAAAGCAAGGCTGCGTTAAGCTTTTGCCCTTCAAGTGGAACGTAGAGGTAGCCGCTCTCCTGCACCATCAATCCATATGGTCCATAGCATTCTTCGATAGCTCCTTTGATGCTGGCGACATTCGCAAGAGAGCGCCGGTCATGAAAGATGAGCAGGATCATTGTACTTAGGTTATTTAGAAGAAGAGGTTAATGAGATCTTCCTGGCATAACACTTGGGCATTACTTCTTTAAACCCGAGGAAGCCTAATACTATCAGATATGGATCTAGAGACAAAAGCGCTCCTCCTCTCCTTTGGAACGGTGCAAGTCCCCCATTCAATGGAAAGCGACCAGGTCTCCACAGCGGGTCCCGGCGCTGGCGGACAGTCAATTTTCTTTCGTTCTGGTGAGCGGATGGTGCGGCTAAGTGTGGTTGCAAGCTCTCCCCTGCGGCTGGAGAAGAGGGGTTGGGGCTGTGCCATCCTCATGGGCAATAAGGAGGTTGCCAGTGGACTGCTTGTCGAGCCGCTCTTGCACTGTCCAGAACAGGCGTACATCACGGTCTCTGAGCGCTGCATCTACGACTGCAAGTTCTGCGCAGTGCCAAAGTTAAAGGGGAGCGTGAAGTCCATGCAAGTGGTTCGGATGATGGTGGAAAAGGCTAATAAGACTGGCCTTCTCCGGGCCATATCCCTGACTAGCGGCGTTGAGGTCTCACCACAAAGTGAGGCTGAAAGGATAGCTGAGATCGTCAAGGACTTGAAGTGTTTCCATGTTCCTGTGGGCGTCTCAGTGAGCCCATATCCTGGCGTCAATCGGCTGCTCAAAGAGGCAGGAGTCGATGAGGTGAAGTACAACCTGGAGACCGTGGATCGCGACCTATTTCCGATTGTCTGTCCTGGGATCGGCTTCCAGGCGATAATGGATGCCTTGCAGGAGGCAGTGGGAGTCTTCGGCAAAAATAGGGTCTTCACCAATGTCCTCGTGGGGCTGGGTGAGTCCAATAAGACGATCTGCAGGGGCATTGACGAGCTGGCCGAGATGGGCGTTCTGCCAGTTTTGCGGGCCGTATATCCACATCCTCTCAGGCTGGGAGAAGTTGAGATGGCACGGCCTTCGGCTGAGCGCCTCCTGGGATTGGCCCGTTATCTGAGATCGGCGCTCGATAGAAATGATCTCAGAGGCGATCTTGCCCTGACTGGGTGCTACCGTTGCACAGGATGCGATCTTGCGCCCGGCAAGGATCTTTGATTTGTGGCGCTCAGAACTCAATATCTTCATCACAAATCAGTCAGGCCAGATCATCATTGCGCCGGGCATACGAAAGAGCTTAATGCTTAAATTCTAACCTCTCTGCGCAATAAGATGAAATTAGCGCTCTTACAGCTCAATCCTACCGTTGGAGATCTCGAAGGCAATGCAGATCGAATTGCCAGGGCAGTCCGCCAGGCAAAAGCCGATTTAGCCGTCACGTCTGAGCTGGCGCTCTTGGGCTATCCTCCTCGCGACCTTCTCCTCAATGCGGATTTTGTGCAGCGCAGCTGGGAGATCTTGCACAAGCTCGCAAAGGATCTCGCGGACTCACCCCCTGTTCTTGTGGGCGTGGCAGAGGTCAATCCCAGTGAGGTTGGCCGTCCTCTGTTCAATTCAGCGGCTCTGCTCAGGGCAGGGGCGGTCGAGAAGACCTTTCACAAGACGCTTCTGCCCACGTACGATGTCTTCGACGAGGACCGCTACTTTGAACCGGAGAAAAAGCCGCAAATTCTGGAGCTGAAGGGCATGAAATTTGGCGTCTCCATCTGCGAGGACATCTGGAATGATCGCGACCTGTGGAGGCGCAGGCGTTACCATACAGATCCCATCGAGGAGATGGTCGAGGCTGGAGCCAGGGCGGTCATCAACTTATCTGCGTCTCCATTCACTGTTGGAAAGCAGGTACATCGCGAGGCCATGCTGAGCGCCATGGCCCGCAAGTACGATGTTCCCTTCCTGTACGTCAACCAGGTTGGCGGCAACGACGACCTCGTCTTCGATGGCAGAAGCAGCTTCTTCGATGGAAAAGGACGTCTCGTGGCCCGTGGGCGGGGATTTGACGAGGACATGGTTATTGCAGACCTGGCATCCCTCACAGGAACGATAGCAAAAGACGATTTTGTGCCCGAGTCAGAGATCTGGCGCGCACTGGTGCTTGGAACCAGGGATTACGTCCAAAAGTGCGGTTTTTCCAGCGTGCTTCTGGGGCTTTCCGGTGGCATCGACTCATCCATTGTGGCCGCTGTGGCAGCCGATGCCCTGGGCCCGGAAAACGTTCTGGGTGTTCTCATGCCCTCGCCTTACTCAAGCCCGGGGAGCATTGAGGATGCAAAGGCTGTGGCTCAAAACCTCGGCATAAAAACGATCTTGATTTCCATCACAGACATCATGAAGTCTTTTGATTTGGGCCTCGAGGAAGCCTTCAGGGGCCGGGGGAAGGATGTAACTGAGGAGAATATCCAGGCGCGCATCCGTGGCAACCTGCTTATGGCTCTGTCCAATAAGTATGGCTCCATTCTTCTGACCACTGGAAACAAATCCGAGCTGGCTGTGGGCTACTGCACAATTTACGGCGACATGTCCGGCGGGCTTGCTGTGATCTCCGATGTTCCCAAGACCATTGTGTACCGCCTGGCAAAATGGTTGAATGCCTCGCGCGGCCGGGTTGTCATCCCCGCAGCGGTCATTGCCAAGGCCCCTTCTGCGGAACTTCGCCCATGCCAGACCGACCAGGACAGCTTACCTCCCTATGATGTGCTGGATGCAATTCTTGAGAATTACATCGAGCATCATAGATCCATGAAGGAGATCGTGCAGTTGGGATTCGACCAACAGACCGTGAGCCGCGTGCTGAGCCTTGTCAGAAATTCCGAGTTCAAGAGAAAACAAGCTGCACCGGGATTAAAGGTAACAGATCGTGCTTTTGGGAGTGGTTGGAGGATGCCTATCGCCAGTCGGGCCTGGTAGCAACGGCATTTGAGTGTTATTTAAATAGGTTCAGTCATTAAGACGTGCTATAGTATGGGGTGGACTCACACGAGAAGGATGCTGCACTGGCAAATCTTGGTCGCATTGGTTTTTGCCCTTGCGCTCGCATCTGCCTTTGCTCAGGAGCAGGGCACCGCCTTTGGGCAAAGGCTAATATTGAATGTCTACCTGGACAACACCGGCAAAGGCCTGATAACCGGCTACGCTGAGAACATCAGCAGCCTGTCTTTTCTAAATGCCTCACAATATCGTTACGAAAATGAGACAAACCAGCTCTATGCCCTCACTGATAGTTTGACCACGAAGGTAGGGGATCTCTGGACATTGAGGTTCAATGCCCGTGGTTTTTTTGGAGACTTTCGCGTTACCTTCTTCCTCCCCAGCGAGATGCGGCTTGGAAAGATAAATGCCTCAAATGGCTTGAGCTATCTGCTCTCAGCGTCTAACGAATCTCTACTGGCGGATGTGCAGGGGTATGAGGTACAGGACCCGAATATCACCATAGAATACCAACAATCCCTGGCAAATCAAGGCTCAATGCCACTTCCACCACCTCCCGGATTCATGAGTAACAATGTCAATTTAGCTTTACTTATGGCAGCAGCATCTCTCCTATTTGCAGGTGCAGCTTTCATCGTCTTCATGACCCACCGCGAGGGCAACCCTCCTAAAAGTGCTATTGAAGTAGCAGATGCCATAACAGCAGCGCCGTCGATTTCAGTGGAAGAGAGAAGAGTCGAGTCAGATCAGGTCGATGACGGAGTCTACTTTACCCAGGTGCAGGAACCACCTTCCCCCTCAGATCAGTTGCCTGAGGATACGCCATTGAAACAGGAGTTATCCGCCCATGAGACAGCAGGGATTGTGTCTCATGGAGAGGCTATGAAGAGGGAAATTGTGGTCAGCAGCGAGATGGAAGCCGTTATGCAGACTCTCACTGCCAGAGAGCGCTCTGTGCTGAAGACTCTGATCGATCATGGAGGCAAAATGACCCAAGCGGAGATCAGATATGAGACCGGAACACCCAAATCGTCTCTCACTGGCATTTTGATCTCTCTTGAGAGGAGAAAGCTCGTAACCAAGAAGGAATATGGCAGGACCAATATAATTGAACTTTCTGACTGGTTTTTGTCTGGAAAAGAACGTTCTTGAACCTTTTTTAAAATTGATTAAGCCCACATACCAGATCGTTCGTTCTGCTCTAACCTTTTGTATCGTTCACGCCACAGGTATGTTTGCAGGGCAGCAAAAATCGTAGGGCTGCCCTCAAAGAGACAAGCGGGTAGAGAGTGAACTGAAGGAATGCTTTAATTCAAGTGTGAGGTACGATATTAGATGAAACTTAAGAACGCTGCAATTGCATTGGTCATGGTCTGCCTTCTCGCTGCACCAGCATTATCGATGCCGTATGGTGGAGGCGCACCCAGGGCAATGCATAATGGTATGATGCCCTCGGCAAATAATCTGACCCAGGAAGATATGAACAACATGACCCTGGGTGAGCTACGGAGCATGAGGCATGGAGACTGCATGATGGGATGCGAGTCCCCGATGCTCCTGATGATGATGGACGGTCTGACTGCAGAAGATCTGGACAATATGACTCTTGCTCAGATCAGGGAGCTGAAGAAAGAGAAGATGGATGAACTGAACAACATGACACTGGCTCAGATCAATGACTTGGTACAAAAGAGGATACAGAAGAGGGAGAACATGACCCTTGGTGAGCTGAAAAAGGAGAGGCTTCAATTGCGTGAAATGGCCAGGTCTATTGGATGTGAACGCGAGGGCGGGTGCAACTTCCCTAGACCCGATCGTTGGTGATGATTTATACCCTCCTGCACAAAAGATGGGTGAGTTGGTCAGGTCCTCTTCGAGATATTCAGGACCTAACTCATCCTCTTTTTGGGATTTATCCTCAAATGAGCACTTTATCTTGTTGGGCAATTAATCTTTTAAGTTTGGGAATTCATTCCACGGCGGGACTTAAAATGATGGATGTTTGTAGAAGACTCTTATGCATGTGGCGGGCGGGTTTATTGGTTGTAGGCCTTTTCGGCATGTGTCTTGCACAGCCCGATCAAATGATATACCAGCAAATGATCGGCCACTCCATGGGTGTGCCAATTGAGGTCCTAGAGAGCGGTCACGGATTTGCTCTGTTGGGCAACGAGTCTCATATCATGAGGCTTAATGTGGAGGCCCTATGTCCTCTCGAACCTATGCAAATCAGAAACCTAATGGCCTCGAACAAGAGCCTGGACGAGATAAGGGATGACATCAGAACAAAAAGATGTAATACGGCCTATAGAGGGAGCTTGATGCTGGACAGGAGCATCTATCCGCTCGTCAACATATCAATATCTTCCTCAAGCAACAATTCCACGACCATAAGGGCTGATGTGCTTGCCTCGAACACGGAACTTGCAGGCGAAGAGTTTGTCGACGCAGGCCGCATCACACTCGTCATCTCTCCCTCTGATGGAGGAATAGTGGGCAGGGGCCAGCTAGAGCTTGATCGCACAAAGAAGGCAGGTAAATACGCTGTTTTGCTGGATATGCATCCCCCAATGCACAAGTACGAGAAGAATAATTCTGGAGATCGGAGCCGTTAGGCTACGCTCCAACTTCAATCGAGGCATTGATGACGATCCTGGCCAGGCCTGCAGGTTTGCTCCTTGCTATGCTGCTCATCATCTCCTCTGCCAGCGTGGGCGAGGGCAAGCAGCTATTTTTAAACGTATACGTAGACGATACGAGCAACAAAAAGGCGCTGATAGTTGGCAATGTCGATGACATATCCGGACTGCCCTTTATGAATTCCTCTTCTGAGCGCATCTACGAAGAGAATGGGCAGCTTTACGCTGTTTGTGAGTCTCTCCTAAAAGATGATGCTCAAGGGTGGGTGCTGCGCTTTCCAGTAAACGGCTATTATGATGAGTATCATGCTGTCTTCTACATTCCCGGCGATTATGAGCTCAGCCAGATCGATTGCACCCCAGGTTTAGAGTTCCTTTCTTCTAAATACAACGGCACTCTGGTGCTGGATGTTCAGGGGTTCGACCTGACCGACCCCACTGTCTGTCTGAGCTATCATGCAGTTTGAAATTCAGCTTGAAGCCCAACTCACCACCACGTCGTCCGTCCTGTAGCCGGGACGAACCTTCGACTCTTCCAGGGAGGTCGTGGTGCCGCTTTTGAGCATGATCAATCCGGTGTACGCAATCATAGAGCCGTTGTCGCCCATGAACTTCTTTGGCGGTAGAAAGAACTTCGCTCCTCTCTCCAGGCACATGGTGTTCAGCATCTCGCCCAATCGCTTGTTTGCTCCCACGCCCCCGACAAGCATCGCCTCCTTCTTCTCAGCATGGGCCATGGCACGCTCCGTTACCTCCACCAGCATTGCAAAGGCAGTCTCCTGCAGGCTATAGCATACATCGGCCAGGTCATATTTTTTGGCAGCTTCCGTCGCGGCCGTGGACAGGCCAGAGAAGGAGAGGTCCATGCCCTTTACGGTATAGGGCAGAGGGATGTAATGCTTGGCATCTCTCGCCAACGCCTCGACCTTGGGACCGCCGGGGTGTGGCAGCCCCACAGAGCGCGCGAACTTGTCGATCGCATTTCCAATGCTGATATCCAGGGTCTCTCCAAAGATCCTATACCGGCCACGGCGCAGGGCAAGGACCTGAGAGTTGGCTCCGCTGACATAAATGATGGCAGGGTCCTTTGCGCCTGACTGCCACTTTCCAACCTCGATGTGGGCTACGCAGTGGTTGACGCCGACCAGTGGGACTCCAAAGCGCAGCGATAGTACGCGTGCAGCCGTGGCGACAGTGCGAAGACACGGGCCTAGGCCCGGACCCTGGGAGAAGGCGATGGCGTCTATCTTCAGACTCTGCTCGCGGGCTTTGGCCAGGACATCGCCAACCACTTTCGCCATGTGGTCCGCATGATGCTGTGAGGCCTCGCGCGGATGGATGCCGCCCTTGGCAGGAACATAGGTTGCGCTCTTCTCGTAAATCACGCCATTTTCGTCCACTAAGGCAGCACTCAGGTTCCAGGCGGTTCCTTCCAAACCAAATATTATCATCCGTATTTTTGCCCCTAATATGAATTTGCTGAGGTGAAATGGATCTTAAACATACCCAAGGCCAATGTCCTTTCTGTAGCGTATTCCATTGAAATGTATCCTCTTGATGTTCTCGTAAGCCTTGCTCCTGGCCTCGCCAAGGGTATTTCCCCGGGCCACTAAAGTCAGCACTCGGCCACCTGTAGTGAAAAGCCTGTTCTTGCCAGTGGCGTCTGTTCCAAAGGCGGTGCCGTTGTGGTAGACCAGTACACTCGGGTCAACCCTCTCCAGGCCGCTGATTGGCATGTTGGTGTAATGCTCTCCTGGATAGCCTGGCCGCTCCCCGCCTCCCGACGACAGCGGCTTGATGGCCCTTCCCGAGACGGCACAAATTCCCAGACAGAATTCCTGCGACCACTCCAGCTCGACGGCCCCAAGGTCCCTTTCCAAAATGGCCTGGGAAAGCTGGTAAAAGTCGGTCTTCAGACGTGGCAATATCACCTCTGCCTCAGGATCGCCAAGACGCACGTTTATCTCCAAAACGGTCGGCTCCTTGTCCTCAGAGATCATTAGCCCGAAATAGATCACTCCAGCATACTCATGGCCTGTGGCCTCTTTGAAGCCGCGAACTGTAGGTACAGCGATCCTTCTCATTATCTTCTCTGTCAGCTCCTCGTCCAGCCAGGGATGTGGCGAAAACCCGCCCATTCCTCCTGTGTTAGGGTTGTTGTCGATGATGGGGTTGCCAGAGAGCTTGTTGAAAAGCCGGATAGCAACACCCTCATCCGGGGAGAAGGCCTGTTTATAGTCCAGCGCCGACTCAAGAGGCAGAACTGTCTGGCCATCGCTCAGGGCGAAGAACATGAGCTCGCGACCATTCAGCTTCTCCTCGATCTCAATTTTCGCCCCCGCGGGCCCGAAGAGCCTGGGGTTCACCATGATTCGGTCGATGGCCGACAGGGCCTCAACAGACGAGCCGCATACCACCGATCCCTTTCCAGCCGCCAGGCCGTCCGCCTTGATCACCAGTCCCTTCCTTGGATTTTCGGCGCAGTACTGGAGCGCGTACTCTTTAGCCTCTGCGGCATCAGAGAAGTTCTCGCATGGCGGCACCGGGACCATCAGGCTCTTGAGCAGTTCTTTGGTGAAGCACTTGCTGCCTTCCAGTATTGCCGCCTCTTTCTTTGGGCCAATGATTCGCTCTCCCGCTTCCTGGAAGACGTTGACCATTCCCTCAGAGAGGTAGCCCTCAGGACCCACGAAAGTCAGGTCGATGCTCTCTTTTTTTGCAAAATCCAGTAGCTCGGATATCGACTTTGGAACCCTGCCATGCATCGATGCAAGGCGACATTTCTCCAGCATCTCGCTGCCTGCATTTCCCGGAGCGACGTAAACTGTCCTGACCGCAGCGCTCCTGGCAAAGGCATGGGCTATGGCATTACCTCTGCCACCAGCGTCCACTACCAGAACTCTCTTGC
>JAAZNX010000160.1 GCA_012798025.1 Methanothrix sp.
ATAAAATACAACGTAGAAATCGCCTGTCACCGGCAAAGCTGGTATCTCAATTGCGCTAAACCCTGTTGGTGGAGTCGTGGAAAGGAAGTAATTGTTCTGCTCGTCTGCAAACTTGTAGAGCAGGTTGTAGTCTTTGTCCCTGATCTCTATGAGGAAGTTCCTGTCAGATGGAAATGTCTGTGTAGTATTATTAAATCCGCTCCAGCCCATTACCTCGATGCCAATAAGCTTCCATCCGGCGTTGGGGGCCGTGAATTTCACAGCTTCGCCAACATTGACGCCACTTATTCCAAAGTCGCTTGTGGCTGAGTAGAGTGATAGGTTCATATCCGACAAGTTCTTTCCGCTATCTCCCCTGAGAATGGTTAATTTCGATGTGCTTGTGGAATCTTCTGCTATTGCATCAAAACACAGTGCTGCACAACATAAGGCAGCAATTATTATGATAATCTTCTTCAAATGATCACCCAATGAGGACCATTGAACTCTATCCATATATAGATGCTGATGGAGTCGATCTGGCTTTTCTGAAGGTCTCTCTCGCAGTTTGTGGGCGTTGTGATTCAAATGGTGATATTATTATGTTTTTATTCTACATTTTGCAGCCTTTTGCACGCTTTGATCTGGGTCGTTAGCCAGTTGCTTCAGTATCTTCATGGTCGTTCTCGGGTTTGAGGCCACGGCCTCACGAACCCTCCAGGACCAATGGCATGAGAGCTCCTCCAGGATAATTTCGCTGAGATTTATGTTTCTTGCCACAGCCTCTCTGATCTCCCAGCTCTTGTCCGAGGCGAGGGTTGCCAGTGCCGCCTGTGGTGTCCTAGGGTTCGATGCAACTGTGGCCCTCACATCCATGATTCTGTCTGCTGAGAGATAGACGAGCAGATCCTCTGGCGTTGAGGGATTTTTGGCGATGTTGTTTCGAACAAGCCAGCTCACATCTTTTGCCAGCCTGCCCATAAGCTCAGCTCTCATAAGAGGATTGGATGCCGCTGCAGCCCTGACATGCTCATCGAAATCACGAGCCAGATGTGCTAGAGTTTCTTGATCAACGTTCCTGTTCCGCGCCACCGCCTCCTTCACCAGATATCTGTTTTTTTGCAGAGTGCTGTCATAGTCCACCATCTCATCGCCTGCAAGCATCTCCAGGATCTTGGATGGTGTTTGGCCGTTCAGAGCAACGGCTGCCCTGACGAAACCGGAGCTATCGGCTGCCAGCTGCTCAAGCGCAGCCTGCGAAGCCTTAGCATTTCCTGCCACCGCCTCTCTTACCCATTGTACTGGATCCCTGGCAAGGACTCTCAAGATCTCTTCTGGGGTTTCAGAATTCCAGGCAACCTTGCGGCGTACATGCCAGTCCCAGGATTTTGAGCTCTCAAATGGATCGTCTACTGGCGTGCAGACTCACTTCCATTTCATTCAATTCGATAGCATGTGAAGCCATAGACATCATCCAGCAGCCGGTCCAGCCGCTTTTCATCATGCCGATCAAGCCGCCGCTCCACCACTGGTAGGCCTATTGCTGGCGCAATCTGTTTCATTAGGCTCTGATCTCCGCCCAGCACCGCATACCTGACCACCGAAGCATACTTTGCCCTGAACTCTGCCAGTTTCTGGAGCACAGCATCGACATGGTTCAATACGTCCTCCTCGCGCAAACGCTCAAACCTTTTCTGGCTCCATCCTCCTTTGCTGTGCTTCTCTTTAACCTGACTTTCCACAAACTCCTGCACCTCAAAGGTATCTCTGCCAAATGCCACACCCAAAAAAGTGTCTCCTGCGTGGGCGGAGACTACAAGCACTGGCATCTCCATCAAATCTCGAAGATGATCGAGCTGGAATGTGCTGCCCTCAACCGAGAAGCATTCAAGAACAGGAAATGGAGGGACTAGCAGCATGGTGAAGAGCTGAGGATATTTCAAGAATACCCAGCCACGTGCCGACTTGACGGCCTGAGCTGTTCTCTCTGCTTCCGGCGGAAGGCCTCTGTTGTCGGGCAGAAATGCTGTCAAAAGATCGTCCATTGGAGAGCGGCATGTCTGCAGGCGTTTCATGAGCCCTGCCATCTCACGGATGCTGAGCTTCGTTCCAGGCGTATGTGGTCGTCTCTCATCCAGGATTGCAGTTCCTGCTGCCGGCGATGCTGCCATCCTCTGTTCTGTTGCTTTGAGGGCCAATTTGGCCTCCTGGTAGGCCGACGCAAGCTTGCGAATCTTCTCCTCCCGCTTTTCTAAAGTTCGCACTAGCTCTTCATTCTCTCGCCTCAGCTCTGCCATGCCAGATTCTAGCTCATGGATGCGGCCAGCCAGCTTCTTTTTGCCGAAGAGATCTACCAAACTCCTGCCTCCCCATGACCCCGGTCAGCCAAACTGCAGGATCAATTCATCCATCAGAAATATTTATTACATAATGGTAACATCTGATTTATCATCGCCGGGACATGGAGCAACGGACTCGCTGGGACTCGAACCCAGGTCAGCGGGTTTCTTCGAAAGATCTCCGAAGCCCGCTAGGATGTCCTCTACCCTACGAGCCCACCAAATATGGTTCAACGTAATTTCCATGCTATTAACCTTTCCCAAAAAGAGGCAGATTCGATTAATTGTAAGTGTCTACCGCATAGTTTATCAATGATCAGATCGGAAGACAAACTCCTAGCAAAGCCCGCAGTACACGTAGATCAGTCGTGTGGTAACATGAAAAAAAAGGCCGCAAGAGATACAACAGATGATGGGGCGCAAGAGATTTGGAAAGGTCTTCATTTGGAGGAGGGGTCGACGATCCCCCTTCTTCAAAAGGTTCAGTCCCAGCTGGGGTATATTTCTCCAGAAGCATTAAGAGAGATCGCC
>JAAZNX010000135.1 GCA_012798025.1 Methanothrix sp.
ATAGGAATAGTAGGCCCGACGGGATCAGGCAAGAGCACGCTTATCGCTGACATCGAGCAGTTTGCTCAGGGCGACACTCCCACCTGCAGGAAGATCCTCATAAACGGAGAGCTCCCTGACTCGCAGCAGCGCTATGATCCAAGGAAGAAGCTCGTGGCTCAGCTCTCTCAGAATATGCACTTCCTGGCCGACATGTCAGTAGGCGAGTTCCTGAGAATGCACGCCAAATCCCGTGGTAAGGATCCAGGTCTTGCCAGCAAAGTCATAGAGCTTGCCAATACACTTACTGGCGAGCCTATTGATCCTGGGCACCATCTCACAATCCTGAGCGGAGGACAGTCGCGAGCACTCATGACCGCAGACATCGCAGTCATCAGCGACTCTCCAATTGTGCTCATCGATGAGATCGAGAACGCAGGCATAAAAAAGCAGGAGGCACTTCGCCTGCTGGCTGGAGAGGGCAAGATCGTGATAGTAGTAACCCATGATCCCATGCTGGCACTGATGGCATCCCGCAGGATAGTGATGAAGAACGGGGGCATGACGAAGATCATAAGCACAAGCAAACAGGAGCACGGCGTATTCAAAGATATCGAAAAAGTGGATGGCTGGCTCACGGGCCTGCGTGAGACCATCCGTCAGGGCGAGGTAGTGGCTTGAAGATGGTGGTGGTGGCCGGGACGCCTGGCTCAGGCAAAACCTCGGTGCTCATTCATGCGGTCAGGGATCTGCTGCGTGCGAGCCAAAGGCCTGCTCTGGTCAAGATCGACTGCATGTGGACTGAAGATGACTCGCGGTTCAAGAGGCTTCAGGTGCCCGTCGCCGTGGGCCTTTCCAGAGATATGTGCCCCGATCACTACGCGATTTACAATGTGGACGAGATGCTGCAATGGGCAAAGTCCGAAGGAGCAGATATACTGCTATGCGAGACTGCCGGGCTGTGCCTTCGCTGTGCGCCCTATCCTGACAAAGCCCTGGCGGTTTGCGTGATAGATGTGACATGTGGTCCCAACAGCCCTCTGAAAGTGGGGCCTCTACTCACCACAGCAGATGCTGCAGTGATGACCAAGGGCGATCTGGTATCACAGGCTGAGCGTGAAGTCTTCAGGGAGCGCATAATAGAAGCAAACCCCAAATGCAGGATCATCGAGGCCAGTGGCCTCACGGGCAAGGGCTCGTCCGAGATGTCGGAGCTGATCCGTTCCTGGCCTGACATCTCTGGCGAGATGCTGCTGCGGCACAATCCGCCCCTGGCCATCTGCACACTGTGCGCTGGGGAGCTTCGCGTAAGCAAGGAACGTCATCATGGAATGCTGCGCCATCTCGACGGCTTCATGGAATACAGTGGTGAGTGAAAGAGGATGGGCAAGAAAATCATGTTGCAGATCGCAAAGCTTTTGCCAGGTTACAATTGCGGTGAATGCGGCCTTAGAAGCTGCCGGGATTTTGCAGCCACGCTGGTGGATGTGAGGAGCTTGGAGGGATGTCCTATTTTAAAGCAGGACAGGTTCCGTGGCAGGGCCGAGAAGATCGCAAAGCTTCTGGCAGCCCCGCCAGAGCAGGAGGAGATCGTCGGCGTCCTGGATGGACTGCATGCTGACTTCGCCCTAGGCCCGCTTCCAGGCGAGCCCTCCTGCAGAGAGGACCTGCATCCCTTCAACGCAAACGCCGATCCGAAGGATGGGGAGGTGGTGCGCTACCGTCCTCTCGGATGTCCCATCATCCATTTTGCCAGGATCCTCAGGTACGAGCAGGGGATCGCCACGGCGCATCTTGTCGGTCCTGTGCATCTCATTAACAGATCTTTGATGCCAAGGGACATTGGAATTTGCATGGTCGTTGCCTTTGAGGGCACGATTTGCAAGGGAAAGAGGCCGGATGTGGGCGAGACGGTGCGCTTCCTGCCCCAGCACTGCATGATGCAGAAGGTGCACTCGGGAGTGGTGGTACACTCTGAGGGAGCAAGGTTGCGAATAGAGGCGATAGACCTGAAGGTGTGGTAAGAGGATATCGATATCGCCGTTTCTGCCGGGATTGTTTCTTCTCAGGATCACAATGATCTTTCGGCTTCGTAAGCATATGTCCGCCCGCGGATCTTCTGCTTGACCAGATACTTCATAGCTAAGAGTAATAACTATAATAGCATGAATAGCCTTCGGTCGATCTGCGGGCGGAAGGATTCAGCGAGAAAAATGGTTATTGCGCGGGGCGGAGTTTAGGTAGAGGGTGAGCTGAACACATACTCTTCGATCACCAATACACGAATCAAAGCCGTTTCAAGCGATTCCCCCGGCACAGCCAAACTTAGCTAATCGCTCCTTCGTGCTTTTGCTTATGCTTATCGAGGTTCTTCCTTCTAGCATGGGATGAATATGCCCCATGCTTAACGTGAGATCGTCTACTTTTCGGTTGTATGCCCAGGTCGGGCTTGCAGGAAATAATTCCATTATTTGTATCTATTTCAAGCTCTCCTTTTATGTAAAAATGCGTTCATGCTATATTTTTCCGGCGAAAGTACTTATCTTTACAAATAGAATAGTCATATCATGGCAAGTGTCCTTAAGCAGCTAATCAGGCCACAAAAGAAGGCCATGCATCGCTCTGAGCTGGAGGCTATGGAGCTCCAGATGGCCAAGGAGATCCTAGCCGAGGTCTTCAGGGTCAGGCTTTCAGAGGTGGATGAGATGATCGAGAACCGCTTCCAGGCCGGAGAGGAGAGGTGTTCCAGGGAATGGCCGCAGGAGCTTTGGGTGGACGGAGAGGCTGTGGCATCGAACATGCCAAAAGGCTCTTGAGGGTTAGGCATCAATATCGTTAGCACGGGGTGGGCGGTTGTACGATCTGATGGAAGTTCTCAAATCCAAGAACCTCAAGCCCTGGATGAATCCCGGCGAATTTTTCAGGACTACGGC
>JAAZNX010000225.1 GCA_012798025.1 Methanothrix sp.
GACATGGGCGCGATGGAGGTCGAGACGCCCATCATGTACGACATGGAGCATCCGACGCTCAAGAAGTACCTTGACCGTTTCCCTGCCCGTCAGTACCAGATTGAGGCTGACAAAAAGAAGCTGTTCCTGCGCTTCGCTGCGTGCTTCGGCCAGTTCCTCATGGGCCATGACATGACCATATCCTACAAGGCCATGCCCCTGAGGATGTTCGAGATCACTAGGTACAGTTTCCGGCGCGAGCAGCGCGGCGAGCTGGTTGGCATCCGCCGCTTGCGCGCATTTACCATGCCTGACATGCATACCCTGACCCGCGATATGGGTCAGGCGATAGCAGAGTTCAGGAAGCAGTACGAGGCGAGCATTGCGGTGCTAAAGGAGGTAGGCCTCGATCTTAGCGACTACGAGGTCGCAATCAGGTTTACCAGGGACTTTTACAACGAGAACAAGGAGTTCATCGAGGGCCTGGTGGAAATCGTCCAAAAGCCTGTGCTCATCGAGATGTGGGACGACAGGTTCTTTTACTTCGTTCTCAAGTTCGAGTTCAACTTTGTGGACACCCTGGACAAGGCCAGCGCTCTGTCTACTGTGCAAATAGATGTCGAGAATGCACAGCGCTACGACATCACTTACGTCGATGAAGCCGGGGAAAAGCAGAGGCCAATTTTATTGCACTGCTCTCCATCTGGAGCCATCGAGCGCGTCATGTATGCGCTCCTGGAGAAAGCTGCCCGAGAAGCAGAGCAGGGCAAGCTGCCCATGCTGCAAACCTGGCTCTCGCCCACGCAGGTCAGGATCATACCAGTGGCTGAGCGGCATCAGGCGCGTGCTCTTGAAGTCGTCAAAGAGCTTGGATTTAGGACCGACATTGACGATAGAGATGAGACTGTGTCGAAGAAGATCCGGGACGCAGGAAGAGAGTGGGTGCCGTATGTGGTCGTCATCGGCGATGATGAGCAGGCTTCAGGCCAGCTAACGGTCACAGTTCGCGCCGATTCCACGCCAAAGTCCCCCGCAAAGGTCAAGATGAGCGTAGAAGATCTAAGGAGACAAATTTCATCCGAGATCGCAGGAAAGCCCTGGCGCAGGCTGCCGCTGCCAGTGAGGCTCTCTGAAAGGCCCAAGTTCATTTGAGGCAGGAGATATCCATCCCGGCTCAAAGCCTATTTGGCGTTGCGACCGGCGTCCTGCCAAGCAGATCTCGACTCGCTTGAGCAGGCTCCAGATGCCAGCCGAGGTAATCGGCGGCAATATTTTATGCAGGTAGCCTCGAATTATCACTGGTGCGATAGTTGGAATCTGGAGTTGCAGGCTGGTGCAAAGAGCACAAAATAATTCTAATCCTGGCATTAGCAGCTCTGCTTCTGATTGTTTATTTCCTCTTTCCGTTCCTTGATGGAGTGATCCTTGGAACTGTCTTCGCCTACGTGGGAAGGCCCATAAGAGACAAATTCGGATCGAGAAAGCAACTTGGGTCCCTGGTGGCCTCTGTTTGCATCGTTGTGCCTATTTTTCTCGTAATCGGCATGGGAATGCTTGAGGTTGCCAACCAGATCATAATTCTGTCTCACAACCAGGCAGCAGTAAGGGACACCATCGGATTTTTGACGGAGCAGCTGGCATCAGACCTTCCCAGTTCTGTTAATGGCGCCTTGGCCAACGGCCTGGAGAATGCTGTGGGAATTGTCGCACCAATAGCTGCATCCATTCCCCTCTTTCACATAGGAAGAGTCCTATCGCTAGGAATAATCAACTTCATAATCTCCATTCCTGTCTGCTACTTCGTGCTCGTAGACGGAGAGGGCTTGGTGGAGTCATCGATCGCCCTCCTTCCAAAAAAAGATATAAAGACCTGCAGGAAATATATAACGCGCATCGATCACATTCTCAGCGGAATTTTTATAGGCACGATTTACACCTCAATGCTGGGGAGCATCATTGCAGCAATCATATTCTATGGCTTTGGCCTTCCCAGGCCCTTTGCTCTGGCAAGCATAGTATTTGTGGCAGGGATGGTTCCATTTCTCACCTCCTGGGTGGTGATCATTCCCGTGGCTGTGTACAAGTACGTCACAGTAGGATTGGAGGGAGCGCTGGTCTTCTTCACTTTTGCCTCTGCTCTGATCTACTTGCCCTCTGAGTTGCTTATCAGGCCGTACCTTGTCTCAGCCAAGTCGTCCATGCATCCTCTCATGGTGATGCTCTCCTTCATCGGAGGCGCTCTGGTGGCAGGCATAGGAGGGTTCTTCCTGGCGCCAGCTATCATGGGTGCGATCGTAGGAATATACCAGGTGAGAGCTGAGGAGACTGCAGCGCGAGAACGCTGTGATGAAGATATGCGATGAAGTTTTACATAGAGACCTTTGGCTGCACAGCCAACTTCGGGAACTCCCAGGATGTGGCTGAAGCCCTACAGGAGATGGGCCACATGCCTTCGCCTCTGGAGGAGGCAGACTTGGTTATAGTGAATACGTGCGCAGTGACGGAGAAAACTGAGCGAAGGATTTTGCGCAGGCTACGTTCGCTGCAAGGAGAGCGCCTGGTAATAGCCGGATGCCTTCAGGTCGCTCTGCCTGAATCGGTCAGTCGCATATGCTGCAGGAAAAGGTTGGGCCTGCTCAACAGGAGCACAGCCGCAGAGATTGCAGGCCACCATCCAATTGCCGGTCGGGCCAATTCGATATCTCCTTCGCCACGTCAGGATCTTTGTGGCATAATCAACATCTCCGAAGGATGTACCGGAGTCTGCAGCTATTGCATAGTCCGAAAAGCCAGGGGAGGTCTTGTCAGTCGTCCGCCTGAGGATGTACTGGAAGCGGCACGAAAGCTGGGACGTTCGGGTTGTGTGGAGATTCAGCTTGCAGCCCAAGATACAGCCGCGTACGGGATGGACATTGGAACTTGTCTGCCGGAGCTTTTAGAGATGATGGAGAATGTTCCGGGCAATTTCATGGTACGAGTAGGCATGATGAATCCTGATACAGCCCGGCTGCACCTCGCAGGCCTCATCGAAGCCCTTCGCAGCCCCAGGGTCTTCAAATTCCTTCATATCCCTCTGCAGTCCGGCTCGGATCGGGTTCTCAAAAATATGGGTCGAAGATACTCTTCAGGGGATTTTCTGGATATCGTAAAAGATCTCAGATCTTCATGTCCAGATCTATCAATTAACACGGACGTCATTGTGGGATTTCCTGGCGAAACTGATGGGGATTTCCAGCAGACATTGGACCTCATAAAGCATGCGCAGCCTGATAAGGTCAATGTTACCAGATTCTCCCGACGGCCAGGAACGGCCGCAGCAAGGCTGTACGACATGCCTGACCGCATCAAGAAGGAGAGGTCAAGAGCGCTGACCCGCCTTTGGCTGGAGATCGCCGCACAAAGGAACCTGCGATATGTCGGAGAGGATTTGGCCGCGCTGGTCACAGAGCGCGGCAGGGGCTATACGATGAAGGCCAGAGCAGCGAACTATCAGGGCATAGTAGTTGAGGGTGATGTCCCGCTGGGTGCATACATTAAAGTGAAGATAACTGGGTCGAACCCATTCTATATTTCTGGTCGCGTGCAAGACGAGCGTCAGCTCTTTTGAATGGCATCCGCGCACCACTAACCTTATTAATGATGGACATAATCAATAATGATAATGTTTCTAAGACCAGTTCACATCGCCCTATCTTTATGAATCCGTTGCCACAAAAAGCGGCTGGAAAGAATTGGTTTTAGAGGCATTATATAATAACAAGGAGGTTTAATATGGCTGAGCAGAAAGCAACAGCAAAAACATCAGTTCTTATGGAAGAGACCAGAGTATTTGAGCCGCCCAGAGATCTCGTAGAGGGCTCCAATGTCATGAAATGGATGAAGGAGAAGGGGTTCAAAACCGAGAGGGAGATGCGGCTATGGTGCTCTGCTAACTACATCCAGTTCTGGGGCGAGATGGGCAAGACCTACGCGGATTGGTTCGAGCCCTGGTCATCGATACTGGAATGGAAGCCACCATACGCCAGATGGTATGTGGGCGGCAAGTGTAATGTCGCCTACAACTCGGTGGACAGACATGCCAAGGGCGCTAAAAAGGACAAGGTAGCTTATATCTTTGTGCCCGAGCCTGTAGATCAGCCGACGCAAAAGATCACTTATGGACAGCTCTACACCGAGGTCAACAAATTTGCCAATGGGCTGAAGAGCCTGGGCGTAAAGAAGGGAGATAGAATCACCCTGTATATGCCCATGATCCCACAACTGCCCATCGCAATGCTCGCCAGCGCCAAGATAGGTGCCATCCATTCTATCGTGTTCTCAGGTTTTTCTGCAGGAGGCTTAAACAGCAGGATACTGGATGCAGAATCTAAAGTTGTGGTGACCACAGATGGTTTATACCGGCGCGGCAAGCCCATTCCCCTCAAGCCAAATGTAGACGAGGCCACAGCCAACACTCCTTCAGTGCAGAAAATAGTAGTGGTCAAGAGGACGGGCATCGAAGTTCCAATGAAGCAGGGCAGAGACATCTATTGGCATGATCTCGTAGCCAAACAGCCAGCAGAGTGTGAGACAGAGAAGATGGACTCTGAGGACAGGCTGTTTATCCTGTACACCTCTGGGACCACTGGGAAGCCAAAAGGCATAGAGCATGTCCACGGCGGATATTGTGTCGGCCCGGCCCAGACCTTGCACTGGGTATTCGATCTCAAGGAAGACGATGTATGGTGGTGCACAGCAGACATTGGATGGATCACAGGCCACTCCTACATAGTGTACGGTCCTCTCGTGCTTGGCGCCACGAGCATCATGTATGAGGGAGCTCCAGACTATCCGGACTTCGGCAGATGGTTCAAGATAATACAGGACAATAAGGTATCAGTGTTCTATACAGCGCCAACTGCCATCAGAATGTTCATGAAGGCTGGCGAGAAATGGGCCAAGGATTATAACATCTCCAGCCTGAGGCTGCTTGGCTCTGTAGGAGAGCCCATTAATCCAGAGGCCTGGATCTGGTACAGGAAGCATTTCGGCAGCGATAAATGCCAGATCATGGATACCTGGTGGCAGACTGAGACAGGTACCTTCCTTGTGTCGCCCTTGCCAATCACGCCCTTGAAACCGGGATCTGCGACATTCCCCCTGCCTGGATTCAATATCGATATCCTTGACGAGGATGCAAATCCTGTGGCACCGGGCACCGGTGGCAACATCGTCAGCAACACACCATGGCCATCGATGCTCAGAGCGTTCTACAGGGATCCAGAGAGATATAAAAAAGAGTACTGGTCCACCTATTGGGAGATCAGGCCAGGCACATATCTGGCTGGGGACAAGGCCACAAGGGACAAGGATGGTTACTTCTTCATCCAGGGCAGGATCGACGATGTGCTGAAGGTGGCAGGGCACAGGATCTCCAACGCAGAGGTCGAGTCCGCACTGGTCAGCCATCCAAAGGTCGCAGAGGCAGCAGTAATCGGAAAGCCTGACGAGGTCAAGGGCGAGGTCATAGTGGCCTTCGTCATCTTGAGGACCGGTAATGAGGAGAGCGAGGAGCTCAAGACAGAGCTTGCCAAGCACGTCAGGTCGGTCTTGGGACCTGTCGCTTACCCAGAAAAGGTCTACTTCGTGAAGGATGTCCCCAAGACGAGAAGCGGCAAGATCATGCGCCGCGTCATAAAAGCTAAGGCACTTGGAAATCCAACGGGCGATCTTTCTGCTCTCGCCAACCCGGATGCCGTAGAGGCCATACCGCTCATCAAGTGAGCGGTTCATTCTTTTTTCTGCCTATCCCTCTTTCTCTTAAAAAAATTGTTTAGATTTTAGCAATCATACCTAATGATAATTATCATATTTAATACTTAGGTAAATCTACCTCGACAACTTTATAAACGAAAAACCAGGATAATAATCAATCACTACAGTGTTCCAAGAGCCCGCAATAGCACGGAGCTTTTCGGTATTATGTGAGGGTAAAGAATTATGTCTGGAGGGCGGCCTCGATGGATTGGCAGGCATCCAGGCAAATTTAGAAGGAGTCTGGAACACGTGGGGATTTGAAGGAGGTTTAAAATGGCTGAGCAAAAGGCAACAACATCTGTTCTATACGAGGAGACAAGAATATTTGAACCGCCAAAGGACCTCGTAGAGAACTCCAATGTCATGCAATGGATGAAGAAAAAGGGATTCAAGAGCGAGCGTGAGATGCGCGCCTGGACTGGCCAGAATTTCATAACGTTCTGGGATGAGATGGCCAAGACCTATGCAGATTGGTTTGAGCCATACGCCCAGATTCTCAACTGGCAACCGCCTTATGCCAAGTGGTTCGTAGGCGGCAAGATCAATGTGGCTTATAATGCAGTGGACAGGCATGCTGTGGGCGCAAAAAAGGACAAGGTGGCTTATATCTTCGTGCCCGAGCCGGTAGATCAGCCTACTCAAAAGATCACTTACTTGGAGCTTGCAAAGGCAGTTAATAAATTTGCAAACGGCCTGAAATCTCTGGGCGTACAAAAAGGTGACAGGGTATCGATCTACATGCCCATGATCCCCGAGACGCCCATAGCCATGCTTGCCTGCGCCAAGATCGGTGCAATTCATTCGGTGGTATTCTCCGGATTTTCTGCAGGAGGCCTGAACAGCCGCATTCTCGATGCGGAGTCCAAGGTCGTCGTGACCACAGATGGTTTCTTCAGGCGCGGCAAGCCGTTGCCACTCAAGCCCAATGTGGATGAAGCAACTTCAAACACGCCAAGCGTGAAGAACGTGGTAGTGGTAAAGAGAGCAGGCATAGATGTGCCCATGAAGGCCGGAAGGGACATCTGGTATCATGATCTGGTTGCCAAGCAGTCAGATGTATGTGAGACCGAGAAGTGCGATTCCGAGGATAGGCTTTTCATTTTATACACCTCAGGAACAACTGGCAAGCCCAAAGGCATAGAGCATGTCCATGGCGGTTATTGCGTTACTCCCGCGCAGACTCTCTCCTGGGTCTTCGATATCAAAGACAGCGATGTCTGGTGGTGTACAGCCGATGTCGGATGGATCACAGGCCACTCCTACGTGGTCTACGGGCCGCTATGCCTTGGTGCCACAAGCATGCTTTATGAGGGCTCGCCCGACTTCCCGGACTTCGGCAGATGGTTCAAGATCATCCAGGATAACAAAGTATCAGTATTGTATACGGCACCCACGGCAGTTAGGATGTTCATGAAGGCCGGAGATCAGTGGCCCAAGAAGTACGATCTCTCCAGCCTGAGGCTGCTGGGCTCCGTCGGTGAGCCCATAAATCCGGAGGCATGGATCTGGTACAGAAACAATTTCGGTGGCGGCAAGCTTCAGATCATGGATACCTGGTGGCAGACAGAGACGGGATGCTTCCTTGTGTCGCCCCTGCCCATCACGCCACTCAAGCCCGGCTCCCCGACTTTCCCGCTACCTGGATTCAACGTGGATATTCTTGATGAAGATGCCAACCCCGTTCCGCCAGGCTCAGGAGGCAACATCGTCAGCAACACACCATGGCCGTCGATGCTGCGTGCGTTCTTCAGAGATGAGGTCAGGTACAAGAAGGAGTACTGGTCCACCTATTGGGATATCAGGCCAGGCACATATCTGGCTGGGGACAAGGCTACAAAGGACAAGGATGGTTACTTCACCATCCAGGGCAGGATCGACGATGTGCTGAAGGTGGCAGGGCACAGGATCTCCAACGCAGAGGTCGAGTCCGCACTGGTCAGCCATCCAAAGGTCGCAGAGGCAGCAGTAATCGGCAAGCCTGACGAGGTCAAGGGCGAGGTCATAGTGGCCTTCGTCATCCTCAAGACAGGGGTCGAGGCTACAGAGGATCTAAAGCCTGCGCTGGCCAAGCATGTGCGTGGTGTTCTGGGACCTGTCGCCTATCCGGAGATCGTTTACTTCGTGAACGATGTGCCCAAGACGAGAAGCGGCAAGATCATGCGCCGCGTCATAAAAGCCAAGGCGCTTGGAAATCCAGTGGGCGACATCTCTGC
>JAAZNX010000045.1 GCA_012798025.1 Methanothrix sp.
GTCTACTTACAAGGTACAGGATCATTAGATTGATTAGCGTTATTCGCTTGATGGAGGGATTGATCTGAAGAAGGCTATGCTAGCAATATCGATAGCTATAGTTTCAGTTGCACTTATAGGTTGTTCTGCAGCTACTTATTGGGCGACAGACTACAGAGAGAGAAATACCACGTTTGATTTTGAACAGAGTGTCCAGGGCAACGGCTATTTCATGACGTATATGTATGCTAAGGCAGGAAATGTAGCTTTTAAGAACTATGGTCATGGCAGCGGCTCCATAAACAATGAGGCAATTCTGACCTACCAGAGCCTGAATCGCACGACTCATAATATGTATTCAGACTACAACGATTACGATTTGAACTGCATCCAGTTCAAAGAAGATAACGCCATGGTCTATGCACCTATGAGGATTGCAGTTGGAACCGGCTATTATGCAGCGAACCCGCTGGATTACAGCTCACTGCTCAAGGAGAAGACCTGGATAAAGAACTATCGCGCAGGCACAAGCATGCATCATGAGGTGGAGTATGCTCATGCCCTTGACAAAGAGCTGGAGATAACCGTCAAGGAGCTTCTCAATCACACATATGATCCAGAGCTGGTGGGCGTTGGCTTCACTCAGATGAAGATCTATGAAGATGTGACCGATGGCAAGGCCCATATCGGAGTCCTGCAGGCAGCAAACGACTGGACCAGTCAGCAACCATTCACCGACTTGACCACGCTAAGCAGCACAACAGGAGGCATGTTGACCACCGCCTGGAAGAAGCCCAGCATCGAGATCGATGAGGACTACTGGGGTACCTACCACATTGAAAAGAACATGACACTCGAGGTGCCTTACCATTCGAAGCAAACTTCAGACGACTGGCTGCCCTGCTGCTTCGGCGGCTTCAGCGATATGACCACATGGGACAAAAAGGCCTTCAAGTCTGCCAAGGGCATCTTCGACTGCACATGCTTCAAGGCGCCCACTCAGGCACAGTTCCCAAGGGTCTATCAGTAAACAAGCAATGGGGATAATATCCCCCTTCTTTTCTCTATTTTTATGCAATTTGCGAACTGGGAGCCGATTTACCTGGAAATTCTTGAGGACTTTGGCTTCTCTCTTGCCAGTGATGAAAAAGCTGCAGAGCTTTTGCAGAGCCTCCTGTACGGCAGAGGGCAGTGCGTGCCTATGGCAAGGGCGAAGATACGCGGCAGAGTCGCAATTGTATGCGGAAATGCGCCTGGACTGGAGAGTGATCTGGAAGGACTGCAGATCAAAGATGCAGCCTTCGTGGCCGCAGACGGTGCCACAGGCGTTTTATTGAAAAAAGGAATTGTGCCAGAGATCGTGGTCACGGACCTGGATGGCCCTTTTGAGGCCATCTTAGAAGCAAACCAAAGGGGCTCAATTGTTGTTGTGCATGCTCATGGAGACAACCTGGACGCCTTAAAAAGGTGTGTGCCGCAGTTGAATAACATAATAGGCACAGTCCAGTGCAGACCGCCAGAGGGATTGTATAACTTTGGCGGCTTCACAGATGGCGATCGATGTGTCTTTCTGGCCAGGGAGCTTGGAGCTGCATTCATACGGCTCGTGGGCTTCGACTTCGAGGATTTGAGCGTCACGCCGCGAAAAAAGAAAAAGCTGGCTTGGGCTAAAAAGCTGATCGACCTGGCTCTAAGCAGCGCCTACCAGGATGACTGAACTCGCTTGAGTATTCTCTTCATAGCCTGTGCTGCTACATCCTGCGCATCCCTGCTTGCATCTATCAATACAAAGCGTCCTGGCTCCAGCGAAGCCAGCTGCCTGAAGTTTTCGTTTACGCTTCGCAGGAACTCAAGTTGCTCGAACTTCTCCTTCTCCCGGCGGGACAGCATCCTCTTCAGGGCGATGGCCGGGTCCAGGGCAAAGAACAATGTCAAATCAGGGGTCATATTCCATGGGGCATAAACTCTCCTGATCCACTGAACGGGATCTGGAACTATGCCTTGCAGCGTCACACCCTGATAGGCAGCAGTGGAGTCAGCATATCTGTCGGATATGACTATTGCGCCCTCCTCGAGAGACGGGCCGACAAGTCTTGCCAGGTGATCGGCGTGATCTGCCATAAAAAGAAATAGCTCTTCCATACGCTTGGACGGAGACGAGCCTGTCCCATCAGGAGTGGATAGCCGCTTCCTTAGAATTTTTCCGGCTTCGCCTCCAGTGGGCTCAGCAGTCAATATCAGCCTCCGTTCAGGCATGATCCTCTGAAGTTGGGATGATATATGCTTTGCAGCGGTGCTTTTTCCTGAACCGTCTATGCCTTCAAGGGTTATGAGCAGGCCCTTCACACTCAATGAACTGATATGAAAAGATAATTAAGCTGTCGCCCGATACTAACTCTGGCACATCATCCTGTGGATTTTTCCGCAAAGTCAGTCCAGTAACCCTCGCAACGGGCGTCTGTACCGCATTTGGGTTGTCTCATGGTCATGGGCAGACAAAATTCGTCAATATCCTACCATAAGGACCTATCAACGCGGCTTGTAGTCCCCTTCTTGCACCGACATTCACAGCAAAACAACGTCTGAACTCGTGTCGGCCCTCTAAAGGGACATTAATAGAACTCCGTTATGTTTTATATACCTTTCTCATGTGTGTGGAGACGGCGCCTAGTAAGATTTAAGTTGGAGTTCTACATTAACAATGCTGAGGTGCTTCGTTTGACCGACAAGATCTATGTAGTAGGGCACAAAAGTCCGGATACCGATTCTGTAACCTCCGCAATAACCTATGCTAGACTGAAGAATGCCCTGGGAATGAAGGAAGCTGTTCCCGCTGTGGCTGGCGACATTAATAACGAGACCAAATTCCTGCTGGATTACTTCAAAGTTCCATATCCAGAGAAGCTCACCGATGCCACTGACAAGAAGGTCATCCTCGTAGATCACAATGAGATGGCTCAGGCAGTGGACATGCTCAATATGGAGAATATCATCGAGGTAGTGGACCACCACAAGATCGGCGGCCTTGCCACAGGCAAACCGATATTCTTCCTCAACGAGCCGGTGGGAGCAACGGGCGGAATTATCGCGAATCTATACGAGCAGAATAATGTACCCATCAGCAAGGAGATGGCCGGGCTGATGATGGCTGCCATCCTCAGCGACACAGTGCTATTCAAGTCGCCAACATGCACTCCGCGCGACAAGGCGGCTGTGGAGAAGCTTGCCAAGATCGCAGGCGTGGACCCCATGAAGTTCGGAATGGAGCTGCTCAAGGCCAAGAGCGACATCTCATCGAAGTCAGCAAAGGATATCCTTATGGGCGACTTCAAGAAGTTCGACTTCTCTGGTACCAAGGCAGGTGTCGGCCAAATCGAGGTCATGGACCTGGCAGATCTTGCTCCCAAGAGAGCGGCAATCCTGGAGGAGATGAACAAAATGAAGGATGCCGAGAAGCTGGACATGATCGTGCTCATGCTTACCGATGTCATGAAGGAGGCCAGCGATCTTCTATTCGTGGGCAGCTCAGCAGCAGCAGCAGGCTTTGAGAAGGCATTTGGGGGCAAGATTACCAACAACTCCATATACAAGGAGAAGTGCCTGTCCAGAAAGAAGCAGGTGATACCTCCATTAGAGGGTGCTTTCAAGAAGTAAAGACGCAAAAGAAGGTGACAGTAGGCCACCTTCTATATTTTCCTGGTGCCTTTATTTCACGTCCTCTTCTATTCTACCTTCGATATCCAGAAAGGCCAACCTCAGCTTCTCCCTTTCCTGCTCTGCAGCTTTCCAGTAGCCGCGTTTCTCAGCCTCCAGCAGTCGCTTCACCACCTCGGCTGCAGCATATTGGTTGTTCTTGATAAGCTTCTCTTGCATCTCATTGTCGAAGATGTAGCGTTCGGCAATGGCAGACCATATCCAATTCTCCACTGCATGAGTTGTGGCTGCCAAGCCCAGCATGTTCTCAACCCTGTCGGCCACCTGCTGTGCTCCGTGCAATTCGTGCTCGAGCATGGCGTTCGCCCAGCGAGGATTGAGCAGCCTGGTCCTCGCACCACGGGTTATGGCATCATTAACATCTTCTGTGCGCACTACCTCCTCAGTGGTATCTGAGATGAGCATCTTAGGCAAAATTCCACGTTCTTTTTGCACCGCCCTTGCCAGTCCGCCAAAGAACTCGTAGTAGTGATCCAGGTCTATGATCTCGCGGTCAACAGCGTCTCGGACCTGAGAGACCAGCTCAATCCTTGCCAGGTTGTTTCGGTAAAGGACATCGTTTTTTACAGCATGAAGGTTCTCTGCATAAAGGTGATCCATGGATCTGATGAAAACTTCTGCCAGCTCATCTTCCGTCTTCCAGACAGAGTCCTCTACCAGCGGCAGCATTCTCGTGCCATACTCTCCTGCCTTGGGCCCGAAGATCCGACCATTGGCCATCCGTTGGATCATCTTTTCATCCAAATCTGATGCAATAAGGCTCTCTAGGTTTTTTAGAGAGTGCTTGCGCACGAAGTTCATCTCCACAGGCTCATCGAGAGAGGCCACGAGGTTGAAGGCTTGATCCAACATGAGGACGACGTTTGGGAACATATCCCGGAAAAAGCCACAGATGTTCACCAGGCAGTCAATCCTCGGCCTTCCCAGCTCCTCTAGAGGCACCACATCTAGGCGAGACGACCAGCTGCCATAGTCCCTTACAATGCGAACTCCAATATAGCTGAGAATCTGGCCCACAGACTCTCCGCCAGTCTTTGTGGTCTCAAAACCCCAAAGAATAGTTCCTATCGTCTCAGGATATGATCCTTCTCTCTTTAGATATGCTGAAATTGTATTTTGCGCAATCTCTGCTCCGCGCTCAAAGGCAATCTCCGTGGGAATGCGGCTTGGATCGAACTGCGTCAGATTCCGGCCAGTTGGCAAAATCTCTGGGTTACGGATTGCGTCCCCTCCTGAGGCAGATTCGATGAAGCCCATCTGCAATCCCTGCAGAAAACTCCTGATCTCGCCATCATTGCCTGAATATTTCTCAATGAACTGCAGGCCAGAGACTAGGCTCTTCTTCATATCCTCTTTCGCAGCTGATGACAGGCCGCTTGCCTGCAGGGCAGCATCCAGGGACTCATCCATGCAAATTTGAGCCAGCTTCGAGGCAATTTGGTCAATCTCATCCAGATCGCGGACAAAATCTCTTTTGTTCCTGAGAGCAAGGTCATAATCAATCCCGCGTTCCTCAGCCAATATGCGGTTCAAAGACTTGCAGCCGTTCCGGTCGTACCTCAGGATGAAAGTCAAGAAGCTCCTCAAATCGGCTTGATCATAGCTCGCGCCCAGGATATGAAGGCCCTTGGGGATTATTCTGCGTTTCATCTCGTAGAGTTCTTCGCGGATCGCCTCCAAATCCCTGCTTCGCAGGTTAAGTGCGGCTGCCTTTTGCAAGATCCTCTCTTTGGCCCGTTCTTCTCGCACGGGATCGATCAAACTGGCCTGGCTGTGCTCGTCTATCAAGTCCTCCAGCTCCGCATAGCCCTCATAGAGGTCTGATGTTGTGTAAGGCGGGGAATTGTAGCCGATTGTGCTTCCATAAAGTCTGCGCTTGGCGATCACCACTTCAGAGGTATTTACGACATGGTAGAAGTAGAGATGAGGCAGCGAGCCTATGAGCAGATCAGGAAAGCATTCTTCCGAGAGACCTATCTCCTTTCCCTTAGTGAACTCAGCAAGGCCATGCGTCCCCACATGAACAACTGCGTCTGCCTTCCAGAATTTTTCCAGCCAGTGGTAAAACGCAATGTACTGATGATGAGGTGGCCTGGTCTTGTCGTGAGAGGCTTTTGCCAGGTCTTCTTCGCCAAGAGGCGGTCTTGCTGGCTGGACGCCGATGAAGACATTGCCAAGCTGCACCCCCGGGATCAGGATCTTTTCTTCTGCTACCATCACCTCTCCGGGAGGCTCACCCCAGGAGTCGACCACATCGCAACGCATGCTCTCGGGAAGAGATGCGAAGAACTGCAGATAGTCCGCGGATTTTATGCTGAAGCTGCTCGAAAGAAGTCCCTCCTGGCGGTGCCAGAATCCCGAATTGAAAAGTCCCCTCTCCTGGAAAATTTCATGCAGACCGGTCTTCGGCAATTCCACGCGATAGCCCTCCTCCTTGAGCTTTTCCAGCAACCTTGAAACGCTCTTGAAGACATCCAGATAGGATGCCACGCCAAGGCTCTCCTCGCCAGGCGGATAGTTGTAGATGACGACTGCCACGCGCTTTTCAGAATTGTCCTTTTGCTTGAGGCGAATCCAGCCTTTGATGCGCGAAGCAATCCTGCGGACGCGTTCCTCGATGGCTGCTACCTCCTGAGCATCTAGGTCGCCAACAGAGACGTCCCGCACACCACAGCAGGGGATGGGCTCAACACAACCATCCAGCTCGGGCCAGATCACTGCCATGATGGACTCGATGGGTGAAAGACCGGTATCAGACACCCTCCATTCCTCGATCTTCCGGCTGTACATGCATGCAGGCGTGAATATCGGCACATTGAGATCGCAAAGAAGTTGTCTGGTCAGACTGGGGTCTCCGCCCAGGGGCCCGCCGTTCAAGCGAAACCAGGTCAGGTTAATCAAAGCATCCAAGACGGGATTCCCTTCATCGAAGAAGAATCTCCTCATTGCCCTTAGATTGTGGATGCCATCGGAGAATACGGGTATCAGATTGAAGCCTGCAAGTTCCCTAATGAGGGATCTGAGGACTGGCTGGCATTGTTCAAAGTGCATGTTACCGTAAAATATGATGCCTATTGTGGGACGGCTGCTGTCATACCTCGAGGCGCAAGTGTAATCCTTCAGCTCCTGAAAATATCCATACTTGGGATGGTATATTCCGAACTCTGGAAATGGCTTCGGATCACTTGGCCTGGGAAGATCACAGTTCAGGTAATCCTTTAGCAGTAGCATCAACAGGTTCCTGTAGTTCTCTTCTCCTCCATACCTCCAGTACCTGGCAAATCGCACATAGTTGCCAGCATCTCTCACAAGGCCCAGAGGTACCAGCCTTCCGGCCGTCTGCACAAGGCTCTCGGCCATGGAGATCTTCTTCCAGACCTCTTCCGGGTCGCGTGCTTCATCGCTCCTTATCTTACCGGCCAGACTTTTCCCCCGGAAGGAGCCAAGCCGCGTGATCTCCATCATCTTTCCCACAGGGGTCATGAGGTTGATCACGATGTTTCGTTCATCCTTCAGAGCCCTGTAGACGAGATCGACAGAACGCCCTGAACCGCGAATATCTACAAAGACGGCGTCCGATGAGCGCAAATCCGCGAAAACCGCCTCCTCTTTTACCTGTTCCTCGTCGATCTGGCGGGGGTAGTAGACCTTCAACTCCAGCGATAGATGGTACTCCTTTTTTA
>JAAZNX010000126.1 GCA_012798025.1 Methanothrix sp.
AGTGGTTGGATCCTACTTTGCATGAGGTGGCAATAAGATGTTGAAGAGAAAGATGATAAAGAACTTCGGCTGGCCTTTGAAGACCGCCATGCGGGAGATCGAGGTCACAAGGCTCTATCCCGAGGTGATGATGGAGCTGCCGGAGAATGAGCGCGGCATTCACGAGCTGGATGCTACTACATGCATCGGGTGTGCATCTTGTGCAAGGGTTTGTCCCAATAGCTGCATTGAGATGGTTCATTTCAAATATGGAAATCCTCTCAAGAACAAGAAGATGCAGTTTCCTCAGATTGACTATGGTAGGTGCATGTTTTGCGGCTTGTGTGTGGATGAATGCCCTGTAGAATGTCTCAAAATGGGCAAAAAGGTTACAATGGCCGGCTGGGAGAGAAAGGACGTCATAAAAGGCCCTGATTTCCTGGCAACCAAGAGATTCTCAGCCAAAGAGGTGGCAGACCTGGAGGCAGAGGCCAAGAGGATTGCAGCCGAGAAAGCTGCTGCCAAGAAGGCTGCGGCAAAAGAGAAGCCCGCAAAAGAAGGCAATGCCGCTGGCAGCGCCAAAAAGAAGGCTGATGCCAAGCCCAAAGAAGGAGGTGCTGCATAATGGCGGAAAAGTCGGGCGTAAACGTTGTTAGGGCGATCTTTGAGTTGCTGGTGCTGCTCCTGGCATTGGGCGTGATCTTCGGAGGCCTTGCAGTTATAGTATTACTATCGCCCTGGTCCCAAACGATCCTAAATAAGCTGATGGCCTATGATGTCAGGTTTGCAATAGAGCTCTTAAGCTTCCTGACGATTGCCGCTATCATAGTGCTTCTCTCAGCCCTGACGGTTTACTCCAGAAATATTGTGCACAGTGCCCTATACCTTCTCGGAACATTTGCAGGCGTAGCTGCCCTGTACATATTCTTGAACGCTCCCTTTGTGGGCGTAGCTCAGATTCTGGTGTACATTGGGGCCGTCGGTGTTCTGATACTCTTCGCTGTGATGCTCACGAGGAAGACCATTATGGAGGAGTCCCATGGCGAAATATAAGATGATCATCTTGACCCTGGCCTTCCTGGCCGCTCTCTTTGCATCGCTCTCAGTTACGAACTGGGGGGCAAGCGAAAAACAGCCAATGGGCTATGAGCCTCAAGAAGGATTGAGGCTGCCGGAAAGCGGCATTGGGGACGTCGGTATGGAGATCTTCACATCTTATGTCTTCCCATTCGAGATTTTAGCCCTGGTTTTGACTGCTGCCCTGGTCGGAGCGGTTTGGGTCGCACGAAAGGAGGTTGCCTAAGGGAGGGCGACGAAAGATGAAAAGGAGGGAAAATTACCGATGATACCGTTGGAGCTTAACATATTGCTGGCATCCGCGATGTTCACCATCGGCTTGTATGGCCTCGTTACCCAAAAGAACGGAGTCAAGCTGATGATGTGCATCGAGCTGTTGCTCAATAGCGCCAACATCAATCTCGTTGCCTTCTCAGCCTACCAGCCGAATGTGAACGGCCAGGTCTTTGCCCTGTTCTCCATTGCGCTGGCAGCGGCTGAGGCAGGCGTTGGATTTGCCATAATGATTGCGCTGTACAGGCTGTACGGAACCATTGACCTGGACAACATCAGAGCCATGAGGTGGTAACGAATGTATGCCGATTATGCATATCTGATAGTAGGG
>JAAZNX010000149.1 GCA_012798025.1 Methanothrix sp.
AAGTGCCGTGCTGATCGAAAGGTTTTTTATTCTTAAATTCGTTCCACCATGAGAATGAGCGAGGGAATTAGCGAGACAGAGAATAAGAGCTCTCTGAAGAAGAACAAGCTCGATTTAAAGAGCAAGCTGGATATCAAAGAAAAGCTCGATCTTGATGAAATGGTTGGAGACATCGGCGTCTCCATGCCATCCACGGACGTTCACGAATACATCCGGGTCCTGAAGCTGGCCAGAAAGCCAAGCCGCGAGGAGTTCAACATGATCGCCAAGGTCTCTCTGGCAGGCATCGGAATCATAGGCACCATTGGCTTTGTGATATACGCGCTGCTGACGGAACTTCCAAAAGCTCTTTGAATCCATTTTATTTTTTTATCGGACACCTCTGGGATCTCCAGCCGGCTATGCCACCTAGGACGACGGCAATATTCCTCCAGCCGTGGCGCTCCAGATAGCTCGCAGCAATCATGGAGCGCATGCCACTGCCGCAGAAGATATAGATCTTACTGTCCTTTGGAACTTCATCTTTTTGCTCTGGAATCTGGGTGACGTGAATATGCTGTGCTCCTGTGATCCTCCCACCGCTCTCAAGCTCCCTCTCGCTCCTGACGTCCAGAATCCATAATGCCTCATCTCTGTCCAGCAGACTGCAAAGGTCCTGCACTGTTAATGTCTGAATTGCGTTGGACATCCTTCCAGACATATGCCAGCCGAGCATGCCTCCTGCCAGGTATCCGGCGACGTTGTCGAAGCCCAACCTCATGAGAATGCGGAACGGCTCGCAAGGATCATTGGTCTCGTTGACCAGAAGAATGGGCTCGTCGTAGGTTAGGAACCATCCTGCGAAGCTTGCAAGGCCATTCAACCAGATAAATTGGGATCCAGGAATATGTGCTGCTCCAAACCCCAGCTCCATGCGGGTGTCCAGGATCTGGGCCTCTTTGGAAAGACGTTCGAAATCATTTGGAGCCAGCGGCCTTGGTCTGGGAAGAGCACCCAGAACCGGCTCACAGTGCAAATTTACCTTCTCCATCATACTGAAGTAGGGAGGCCTCTCAGGTTTGCTCTTGAGCAGGTCAGCTGAGAACTCCTCCTGGCTCCTATGCTTGAGGCGAGGGTTATGTATTTTCTCCAGGCCGATGGTTGTCCAGAGACGCTCGGCTATAGACTCGCCGCAGACGGAGCCGGACCCATGTGCTGGACATACCAGAACCCCATCGCCCAGGGGCAAGAGCTTCTTGAAGATGCTGTCGTAAAGCAAACCCGCCATCTCGGGGGCTTTTTCCCTGCCCAGGAGGTCGATGCGTCCCACATCACCGGCAAAGAGCGAATCTCCGGTAAATACCACCCAGGCAATGCCTGCAGGGTCTCTGAGCAGATAGCTCATGCTTCCGGGAGTGTGGCCAGGAGTGGGAATTGCCTCTATCACGAGACGCCCTACATCCCACCTCTGGCCAGGTTGCACTGCTTCTCCATACCTGTAATCCAAATGGCTGTCTGCATGCCAGGCTTTTGCGCCCGTACGTCGTGCCAGCTCCATCGAGCCAACGAAGTAATCCTCATTGCGATGGGTCTCAAGGATGTGGACAATCCTCATGCCCTCGGACGACGCCTTTTTAATGTAGACCTCGCAATCCCTTTTGGGGTCGATGACCACAGCCTCATTTCTGTCGCCTACCAGGTAGGAATAATGAGCCAGACCACTGGATACAATTCTTTCAAAGAGCATAATTATCTATTTAACTCATATGGTTTTTGTAGTTAAAGATATTATCGGCACTGACTTGAGGCAAACGATACAGCCCATTGAGACCAAAATAGCCTCCAGTGCAGCAGTCGAAAATTTTCGCATCGAGGGTGTAAGGCGATGAGAGTGTCATGTTTTTGTAAATATGGTATGTCCCAACATACTCCTCATCGATCTCCAGAGAGGGGTTGTTCCATGAATGCACTCCAATTTGAACTCTTCCATCGGTAACATTCTCATTGATCCGCATATGGGTCTTGGCTGTGCCAGATATTGTAGAGTATCCCGGGCCATAACGGATGATGCTGCTCTCTGATGTCGAAAACTCGGTTTCCCCATCGACCTCGCGGGCGAAGTCTATATCGCGGCGCATAGACGTTGACGAATACGAATCTGCAACCTGAGTATTCCTGCCAATTCCCAAGTTGTAATATATGGGATGGTCTGAATAGTAACCTTTTCCCACCAAGAGGCTTACGGGTGCTCTGGAGATGTTGTTTTGACTTTTGAAGATAATTGTTGAGTTGTCGTAAGACGAATTATACGCAACGGGTGCAGTATGGCTTATTGAATCCTCTCCTGTAGCGGCATTTGCATGGCTGGCCACACAGGTCGCAATCCACAAGCCAATTAAAATCAATCGCAAAAGCCCAAGGCCGAACCATCTCTTCGATTGATGCATGACAGCATTACATCATTGCGGCCAGCCATATATTTCAATCGGTCGAGGAGAAGGGGCACGTTTCTGGGGATTGAGACAGCATCGTTTGCATGAGGTGGGCGAAAATCTTTTCACTTCTTCCAAAACTCCGGCACAAACAGAACCAGGGCCGTCATAACCTCCAGCCTGCCGATCCACATGCAGAAAAATAGCAGCATCTTTCCTGCCGGATGGATGTTTGCATAGCTGTACATTGGACCTACCATGCCAAAGCCAGGGCCCACATTGCCAAGGGTGGTGGCTACTGCTGAGATGATTGTCTCGAAATTCATGCGAGGATCGTCAAAAGAAATGACCGCCAAAAGCAGAGAAGCTACAGCGAAGATGATCAAATAAGAGGCGACGAAGATGTTGCTCTGTCGAAGGATCTCATCTCTTAATGGAAATGCCCCAAGCCTTACAGGGATGACAGCTTTGGGGTGCAGCGCATGGAATAACTCTCGATATCCGCTTTTCAATACCAGCAATATCCTAACCACCTTTATAGCTCCGCCAGTGGAGCCGGCACATGCGCCTATGATCATGAGCAGCAGCAGCGTGAACTTGGACGCAGCTGTCCACTGGTCGAAATTCGCTGTGGCAAAGCCTGTGGTGGTCATTATGGAAATTACCTGAAAGCCCGCCAACTGGATCTTATGGAATATATCTCCCCCCAATCCACCCCAAAGGACTATGATCAATGTCGCTGCCACTACAATCAGTGCATAGAATCTGAACTCTGGGTCCCTAAACAAAGCATTTCGGTCTGATGTGAGCATCTTGTAGTGCAGGGCGAAGTTGGCCCCGGCCAGAAACATAAAAAGAGCGATGATTGAGTCGATGATCCAACTATTGTAGGCCATGATGCTCGTGCCCTGTGGCGAGAAACCGCCAGTAGCCATGGAGGCAAATGTATTGCAGAACGAATCGAACAAGGGCATCCCGGCCAGGAAAAGGAGCACTATTTCGGCCACGGTCAGTAGTATGTACACCGCCCAAAGCACCCTGGCGGTCTGCCTAATTCGAGGCGTCAAAGACTCCTTGTCAGGTCCTGGTACCTCTGCACGGTAGAGCTGACGACCGACTACTCCCAGCCGGGGAAGGATGGCGACGAATAGAAGAATTATCCCCATTCCGCCCAGCCACTGGGCAAAGGATCTCCAGAAGAGCAAACCCATGTAGGTCTGATCAGCACTGTAGCGTGGCCTAAATAAAGTAGCGTTCCCCGAAACACTCCATAAGCCCATCTCCAGATGATGAGCTATACTGCTCTGAGCCAGAGTAGAGTTTATTATCCAGTAGCCATGGGCATTGTACTCTGTTAATATGGAAGAGCCTGTGGTGGTGAAGGCTGACATGGACTCGAACAGGGCGTCTATCATGCTCGTGCCCAGGAAGAAATAAGGCAGTGCGCCAAAGAAGGCTGCCCCGAGCCACCCCAAAGCCACGAGCGCAAAACCCTCTTTTAATCCAGGCTCCTCATCAGAGGAGAGACGTCCAAGGATTATGCCCGTGACAAGGGTCAGCAGAGATGTCAGGGCAAAGGAGATCACCCCGCCAGTCTCGCCAAAATAGGCAGCAACGGCTCCCGGAACAAGAAGCAAAACTGCAAGAAGCTTCAAAAGAGATGCAAATTGGCGCAGAAATATGCGGATCTTCATGTTGATGGCTGCCTCTCCGAAGAAGTAAAAGCCTTCTCCAGAACACCGTAGGATGTCTTATTGTTATAAAAATGATATGCTCATTTGGGACCTTTCGCTCATCAGGAAGCGAAGAGCTTCTTCACCTTCGAGACCACATTTGGCATGGACATTACAAAGACGCGATCGCCTTCTTTGACCTTAAAACTGGCATCGGGCACCATTGGGTTTCCGTCTCTTATGACCAGGCCCACCATTGAATCCTTAGGAAGCTCTTTGGATATGCTCTTTCCTATGATCTTGTTTTTAGCTTTGGCGATGAAGTCCACAAGTTCTATTCTCTCGTCACTGAGTGTTATCACCTCTTCTCCTCCAATCACCCTCTGAAGTACAGCATCTGCGGTCACTTGCCCCGGACTTACGGCTCTGTCGATGCCCACCATCTCAAAGAGCTTGATGTAAACGCTTCTGTTGGCTCGGGATAGAATCTTCCTGGCACCAAGCTGCTTTACCAATAATGAGCACAGAAGGTTCTTCTCATCCAGGCCGGTTACTGCGAAGACCACATCCATCCCTCCTGCTCCCTCCTCTCTGAGGAGCGCCAGGTCTGTGCCATCGCCATTGAGGATCATGGTGTCGGAAAGCATCTCTGCAATCTCGGCGCAGCGTTCAGCATCCAGCTCGATCAGCTTGATATCAATGCCCATCTTCTCCAGCCTGCTTGCAAGATAGAAACCCACCATCCCGCCGCCGACGATCATGACTTTCTGGGAGTTTTGAGCCTCATGCAGCATGATCCTCAGATCAGGCAAAGCCCTGGAATCGCATAGCAGCATTAGATGATCTCCGAGCTGTATCTGTTCGTCTTCTTTTGGAATGGAGATCTCTCCCGCACGGTTTAAGGCAACGATCTTACAATTTTCAGGAAGGTTCGCGTTCTGGATGGGACCGTGGATGTCCATCTCAGGCGTCACCTTGAACTCTATGAGCTCAACTTTACCCGCTGCCAGCTCCTTGTTCATGAGCATTGACGAGAAGTAGAGCGCTCTTGCCATCTCTTCGGCCATGGCCAGTTCAGGGCAGATCATGTAGCTTATGCCTATCTCTCTGCGGTCCTGTACAGGCTGATCGATATATTCGGGATTGCTGACACGGGCGATGGTCTGCGACACGCCAAGGTGGCTGGCAATGATGCAGGTGATTACGTTCACTTCGTCGTTGCCTGTGACCGCAACTACGATGTCCGCCTTCTTGACTCCTGCCTCAATAAGCAGACGCGCATTGGCGGCATTTCCCATCAGGACCTTCACGTCCATCTCCTGTAGTCTGGAACAGGCAGCAGGATCCCTGTCTATGACTGTTACATCATGGTCTGCATAAAGTTCGCTCGCCACGAGAAATCCTACCTCGCCAGCTCCTGTGATCAAGATCCGCATGTTATATCCTCCAATAGTCCTTGGGATAAATAATAGGAATATGGGCAGAGGATTACATTATTAACCTCTTCGACCTATTTTCAGACTGAGGGTTAGCAAATATGGCGCTAGTAAAAATATCAACCACAACGTTATTGTTTGCCTGTCTGGTCATTTTGGCGTCTTCGCAAGGGTATATGGGCACAGTGAGCACTGGAACTGGAATTTTGTCTCCGCTGACCGTTGGTTCAGGCGTATCCGCTCCTGTTGTCATGGGAGCGATATCTTCACAGGTTAACTTAACCGGAAGCTGGTCATTGGATCTGAAAGGCAAAAATATAAAGCACCTTGATCTGCAAATATTACAGGAAAGCGACATGATCGTAGGATCTGGCACAATGACCTCAAACGGCGCCAGCCATAAGGTAGCAGTAGCAGGGTCTGCGGCAGGTGACAGGCCGACTATATTCGTCGCGCCATTCAATCAAACGGAGGCCTTCAGGTTGAAGCTGTCTGCTTCAAGGACAGCTCTTGCTGGAGAGTATGACTTGCTTTCGGCAGGCGGCGTGCGCGAATCAGGGACAATAACCGGAAGTGTTGCACTTGCGACGAAGCAGGGATCGCCCACAGTGCTTGGCACAGGGACCAACCCAAGCGCGACCTCTGGCGCATTCGTGGGAGCAGCTGCTCAAAATCAGGGCTAGCCAACAGGCACAGGATAAGCAGATCGCGGATGCTGGTGAGCCTCATAGTCCATGGCAAGAGGAAGTCGCCTGTCAGATCTTCATTCCAGGGCTGAACTTCTTCATAAGGCGTTTCATATTCATCTTTCCCATTCCGCCCCTCATGCCTTTGATGGCCTTCTGCATGGCCTGGTGGGATTTGAGAAGCTCACGAACAAGTTCAGGAGGCGCCCCGCTCCCGCGGGATATGCGTTTGATGCGCGAGGCGGTTATGATCTTGGGGTCCTCCAGTTCGGCCTCTGTCATGGAGTCCATGACAACGCGATACTTGTCAAGCCTGTCCTTTGTCATCTGATACTCTTTGTCGGACAGCTCGAATCCCAGACCGCCCATGGGCAGCATCTGCATGATCTGCTTCAAAGGCCCGAGCTTGTTCATAGCCTCCATCTGATGATACATATCCTTGAGCGTGAACTTGCCACGCATCAGGGATTCAACGTCTACCTCCTGGTCGGTCTGAACCTCCTGCACCTTCTCTATGAGGGTCTTTATGTCGCCCATGCCAAGCAAGCGGGAGATGAAGCGATCAGCCTCGAACTTCTCAAGGTCTGCAGGTGTCTCTCCAACGCCGATGAAAGCCACAGAGGTTTTGGTCTCAGCCACTGCTGACAGGGCCCCTCCTCCCTTGGCTGTGCCGTCCAGCTTTGTGATGATGACGCCTGTAATTTGAACGGCCTCGTTGAAGGCGCGCGCTTGCTCCGAGGCCTGCTGGCCGATTGCAGCATCCATCACCAGGAGCTTTTGCTCGGCATTCACTACTGCGTGAATATCCTTCATCTCTTGGATCAGGTCTGCCTCTAGAGCATGTCTGCCTGCGGTATCGACGATCCTGACTTCATATTTTTTTGTAGCTTCAAGGCCGTTCCTGGCAACGGCAGGTGCGTCGGGATTGCCTTTTTCGCCGTAAAAGAAGATCCCCTGCTTCTCGCAAAGGGCTTTGAGCTGATCGTAGGCCCCGGCACGGAAGGTATCCGAACAGATTACTGCGGTGCGAAGGCCTTTTCTTTGGAAGTACGTTGCCAGCTTTGCTGCAGTGGTGGTCTTTCCTGAGCCCTGCAGGCCTACTAGCATAATATTTTGCTTTTTCAAGGGAATGTCTGCACCGCGACCTACCAGATTTATCAACTCCTGGTAGACGATGTTGATGACGTGCTCGCGCGGATTCATTCCCGCCACAGGCTTCTCATTTAGCGCTCGCTCCTTGATAGTATTGGAGAGCTGCATCACCAGCTTCACATTCACATCAGCCTGCAGAAGAGCACGCTGAATCTCCCGAACGGCTTCATCAACCAGAGCCTTATCTATCTTATTCGCCGACGCTATCTTCTTCAGAGCATTGCGCAGCGATCCGCCTAAGTTATCAAGAACCATAGTGCTTCACGCCCAAAGGGGTCTGCAAACCATATAAAAATATTCCTTGATGCAAATCCATGAAGAGCACCATTGCAAGGTTTGCGAGTTGCGTGGTGAATAACCATAAGGTTTATAATTGCTGTGGTTCATATCGTCATTTGCCGTTGAAGAACTGGAAAATACTGACTGATATGATGGTCTGGGAGAAGTTACATGAAAAAAGAGTTTAGTTTCCTGGTGGGAGCCATCTTGATTGCTCTGGTCGCACAGGCAGCTGCAGAATCGCCGTCCGACGTAGTTAATTTGAATCGTAAAGCAGCATACCAACCGCCAAACACGTCTATAATAAACCCAATGGACCCAGGATATGTTTGGGGAAATCCACTTGCAATTGGGCTCTCCGGCATAAATCCCCTCGTTTTCGAGAGCGCTGTATTCAAAAAGGACCCTGGAGGCTTGACATTGGGTAGTTTGTACACCACTAGCATAGACAACTTCTTGAAGGCTGACCCTGAGGCTGGGGCAAGCAACGTTACCAAGAAAACAGCAAAGATTGGCCTTGTTAACTGGCCTAAATAGCCCACTGCGGCTAAAAGCACTCTATTTTTTGCCTCATGCTATGGTGGGATGTCTATTCCTCTTGGCGGCCTTGAGAACTCCCTTGCAGGCCACCATCGATCGGTGACATTTTTCAGCCAGGTTCCTGACCTCCGCCGCGCCAGGATCGCCTTCGACTTCCATCCTGGCTGACGTTCCACAGTAAATTTTAAAGGCCTTCTTGTAGGCTTTGAGTGCCGTCTTGCAGCACTCCTCTTTGTCCTGCACTCTGGCCAAAGAAACATAAGCAAAAGCCATATCCTTCAAGATGTCGGCATACTCTAAAGGCGCCTTTTCCACAGTAAAATATTCCATGGCAGATTCACAGGCTTCAATGGCTTTCAGACAATTTTCAGCCGCGTCTTCAGTCTCAGCCAGGGTGATGAAGCTATAGCCAAGATTCTTTTTTGCATCCGCGGCCTCTTCTGGGCATCTTCCCTCGTAAAGCTCAATAGCCCTTTCGCATGCTTCAATAGATCTTTGGCAGTTTCCCGCTCTGTCCTCCACCTCGGCCAGAGCCGAATACGCTGCCCAGAGCAGCATCTGGACCTCCGCATGCTCCAGAGGATGCATACTGGCATCATAAATTCTAAGAGCTTCGCGACAGGCATTCACAGCTTTGTTGCAGTCTTCTGCTTTCGCATTTGCAGAAATTTCTGTATCTGCTAACTTAATAAGAGTTATGGCCAGATCCTTCTGGCATGATGCGTACTTCAAAGGCTGAAACTCCTCAGTATAAAGCTGAAGCCTCTCCCGACAGGCATCCAGGGCAAGAAGACAGTTTTCTGCTCTATTCTCGATGTCTGCTAAGGTGAGATAGGCGAGCCATAAGATTTTATGGGCTTCTGCCCAGTCCTCAGGATAGCTTTCCAGAGTATAGACCTTGAGGGCCTCCTGGGCGGCATGAACAGCTCGCATGCAGCTCTGGGCTGTGTCATCGCTTTCGGCCAAGATCAGATAGACATTTCCAAGATTGCGTTGAGTGAGTGCGTATTGTTTTGGAAACTGCTCCAGCGAATAGATCTGCAGAGCCCTCCTGTAGGCCTCCAGGGCGCGCTGGCAGTTCTCCGGGCCATCTTCGCATTCCGCAAGGGTTAGATATGCGTTCCCAAGGTTGTTCTGGGTTGCGGCATATGGCACAGGCTGGCTTTCCGGCCGACAGACCTGTAATGCTTCATTGCATGCCTGGATGGCACGCCTGCAATTCTCCGCTCGGTCCTCGGCCTCTGATAGCGATAAATACGCCACAGACAGATTGTTTTTCACAGCCGAATACCTCTCTGGTGAGCGATTCAAAGTGTAGAATTGCATGGCTTCGTCGTAGGCTGTGATGGCATTCTTGCAGTTTTTCGCGCGTTCTGATGCCTCTGCCAGGGTTATATATGCGCTGCCGAGGTTGATCTTTACGTCTGCATATTGGTATGGGTTGTCCTTTGGTAAATAAACCTTGAGGGCCTCTTTGCAGGCAGCGATGGCGTTTTTGCTGTTTTCCACCCTGTTTTCCCGCTCGGCCAGCTTTCGAAAGGCAGAGCCCAGCTCTTGTTGCAATTGCGCAAAGTCCCAGGGAGCACTTGAAATGGAGAAGGATCGCAGGGCCTCCATCCAGTAGCCGATGGCCTTCTTGAGGTCCTCTGCACGATTTGTCAGGTCCGCATTGGCCGCATAGGCAAAGCCCAGAGACCTCATGACTCTTGCGCGAGGGATCGACTGTGGCTCTTCTGTGTAAGCCTCCATGGCCTTCTGATATGCCTGAATGGCACGCATGCAGTTTTCAGGATTTTTAGCGATCTTCCCGATTTGCAGGCAGATGTCGCCCACCTTCCTGTGTATATTGCTCCTCTTCAAAGAGTCCATCTCAAAGGCCAGCATCTTTTCGTACACAGCTAATGCCTTTTCATACTCCTCAATACCTTCTGCCATCATGCCAAGTGCCATCCTTATCTACTGCACATCCTCCATAAGATCGATGCTACATCTACTCTTCGGACCGAATTATTCTTAAGGATGAGATGGCTGTCCGTGGTAAGTCGACTGTTATTCTTGCGTGCCTTCTGCCAGCCTCATGAGCCTGATGACATCTTCATCGCCAAGCTGCGGGAATTGTTCATAATGCTCCCCTACAGCCAGGAAGTTTTGTGGCACTTGCAGGACAACCATCTCGTCTGCATTGTCCTTGATCCTTTCAGCTGCACTTGCGGATGAAACGGGGACGGCCACGACGATCCTTTTCGGATTTCTATGCTTCAGCTCCATGATGGCCAGCAAAATGGTGAGCCCTGTGGCCACACCGTCGTCGACGATTATTGCCACCTTTCCAGCTACTGGCAGTGGCTCTCTGCCTTTCAGATAAACTTGCCTTCTGCGCCTGGCTTCTGCCATCTCCTTTTCAGCCTGCAAATTGAGCCATTCCTGGTCCAGATGAGACATGCCGAGGCTGTCGCATATCATGTGGCCGTCCTCGGCCACCGCGCCTACTGCACACTCTTCGTTTCCCGGATAGCCGATCTTTCTGGTTATCACTAAATCAAGTGGAGCATGAAGACTTTTAGCAATCTCATAGCCGAGAACAACACCGCCTCTTGGCAGTGCTAAAATCACGATTTCATCTCCTCTGTATTTGGCCAGGGCCTCTGCAAGCAGTCTTCCAGCCTCAGCTCTGTTCTTGAAACGCATGAACAATACTGTTCCCATGCAAAGACTATAAAATTATTGGGATTTTTTTTGAGAACTTCTCACAGCCTAGAATATGAAGGGGGCAATATCGAATAGCGTCAGGGCAATTACTGCAGCCACCCAGTAAAGCGGTCTGTTGTAATACCATGCCATTTTGCCGCGGGCATAGATGTAGACGATGTATGGAAAAAGAGGCACGAAGGAGAGCATGGGGCTTGGCTCCACTTTTAAGACATAGCTGAATATATATCCCTGGCAAAGAAGACAGAGAACGGTTACCAGGCCGACCTTGGATTGGTTGTTCAACCTCATTTGTATCACAGCGATATGTCAGAGTTGTCTCCGACGATGAGTCGGTGCCCTTTTGGCAGTACGACGCCCTCCTGGATCTTAACGTTTCTGCCAATCAGGCTCTCTACGATCTTTCCAGCGTTGATTATCCGGCTCTCGTCCATGATTATCGAATCCTCCACCTCCGTCCCGCAGATCTGGCATCCATATCCAACTGAGGTATATGGGCCGATGTATGTGTCTGATATTATGCTGCCCTTTCCAATGATGCAGGGCCCCTTTATCACCGATCTATCTATCTTAGCCTTCTCTTCGATGATCACCCTGCCCATAACCCTAGACTCCTCGATCAGGCCGTCATTTCTCGTTTTTATATCATCAAGGATGAGGCGGTTGGCCTCAAAGATGTCCTCAGGCTTGCCCGTATCCTTCCACCATCCCTCCACGAAAGATGCGTCAACCTTGTATCCGTGCTCAATCAGCCACTGAATGGCATCGGTGATCTCCAGCTCATCTCTCCATGATGGTTTGATGGACTTGCAGGCATCGATTATCATCGGCTTGAAGAAGTAGACTCCTACAAGTGCATAATTGGAGGGAGGGACTTTGGGCTTCTCAACCAGCCTCCTGATGCTTCCATCCTGGTTGAGGTCGGCAACTCCGAAGCGCTGAGGATCATCAACCTTGGTGAGAAGCACGCTTGCATCGCTCTTCAGACTGCTGAACCTTTTTTCATGCCGAACTATGCCGTCTCTTAGGATGTTATCTCCCAGGTACATAACAAAATCGTCATCCAGAAAATTTTCGGCAACTATTATGGTGTGAGCAAGTCCCTTGGGCTCGCCTTGATAGATGAACTCGATGGGGACATCCCATGCCCCAGACTTCACAGTATCGATGACCTGATCTTTGTTCGGGCCCAGGATTATTCCTATCTCATCAACACCTGCCTCGATGACATCCTCGATGGCATAGAATAGTACGGGCTTGTTTGCAACGGGTATGAGCTGTTTTTGCTGGGAGTAGGTAAGAGGACGGAGCCTGGTTCCTGAACCGCCGGAGAGTATGAGTGCTTTCACAAATATACCTCGAAGCTGAAACGCTGTCGAGCAGATTACCCCCTTGTCAAGATATACCCTTCGATCGCTCAGTTGCAAAGAAGGTGGGGAAAAACACATGAGCTGCTTTTTTTACGGTCCCGGGTATATGACTTCAATATTATCTATGTTGAGTATAAGTTTTCGTAGCTCTTCGCATTCGATCGGGTGTTTAAACTCGCTGCACATCTTGACCCTCTCAGAGAGATCGTCGAGCTCCTCATCTTTGAGATGGTAGCCCATCCTCTGAGTTATGTACTTCAGAGCCTTTGCTCCAGTATGCTTACCTATGATGATATGTCTGGCCGCGCCAACTAATTCAGGCGAGTAGAGCTCATAGGTCCTGGGCTCCTCCAGGACTGCAGCCACATGAATTCCTGACTCGTGGGCAAACGCGTTGGTTCCGACCACTGCCTTGTTCTTGGCTACTGGAACACCTGAATAGGTCTCCACCAGCTTGGATAGGTCTTTTAGCTTGGTAAGGTCGTAGCGATCTATGCCGTGATGCAGCCTCAATGCAACCACGAGCTCTTCTAGTGGTGTGTTTCCGCTGCGCTCTCCAATCCCGTTCACAGTCGTGTGAAGCTGCTTTGCGCCAGCCTCAGCGCCTGCCAGGGTATTTGCCAGGGCCAACCCTAGGTCATCATGGCAGTGCATGCAAATTGGAGTCTTCACGACCTTCCTCAGCTCGCTGATCATGTAATAGGTGGTTCGCGGATTCATTATCCCTACTGTATCGGCGACGCTGATGTAATCGGCATGAAATTCTTCAGCCCTCTTGTAGAGCTTCTTGAGGGTCTCAAAATTAGTGCGCGTGGCATCCTCTGCAGAGAATCGCACGATCAGACCGTGATCCTTTGCGTATTCAACGGCGTCCAGGGCACAGCGAACGGCCTCAGGACAGCTCATATGCAGTTTATGCTTTAGATGGAGGTCAGAGGTAGCGATGAATATGCTGACCATGTCTACGCCGCAGTCCAAGGCTGCATCCACATCGCTTTTGACTGAACGAGAAAGTGCTGAGATCTTTGCATCAAGCCCAAGGTTGCAGACCTCTTTTACGGCATTCATCTCGGCTGCAGAGACCACGGGAAAGCCAGCCTCTATAACCTCTACGCCTATTCCATCCAGCCGCAGCGCAATATCCAATTTCTCATCGGCGCGAAAGACCACTCCCGGCATCTGCTCTCCATCACGGAGGGTGACGTCGCAAATTTCGATATCTAATGGGGGAGTTTTGGCCATTGCCAAAAACTGATTGATGGAATAGTCCTGCATATCACAGGATATGTGATGATTCATTACATAAATTGGTTTCGAAGGAAGATTGTTTCCGGCAAGCTGTTGACAGGAATATTTAGGATGAAATCAGTTTGGGTCGGTTCTAAGACAAAGACTATATACATGATCTCATAAGCTCCAATATGTCATGAAAAGTTCACCGAAATCAGAAACGACGAATTCCGAGCATTGCGATGGCTCATGTGGCTCCTGTCAGGAGAAAGAGAGCTGCACCGATCCGAGGGCCTTGCAGCTCGAGACAGAAGATCGAATGGCTAAAATCAAGCACAAGATTGTGGTTGGAAGCGGAAAGGGAGGAGTTGGCAAGAGCACAGTTACAGTAAACCTGGCCGTTGCCCTGCAAGGCAGGGGATACAAGGTTGGCATTCTGGACGCAGACATAACAGGCCCAAATATCCCCAAGCTTCTGGGAATTGAGGACCAGCATCTGATGCCCGGTCCAAACGGACTTGAGCCTGCCAATGCCAATGGATTGAAGGTAATCTCAATGGCCCTGCTCCTCAAGAGCCCGGACTCGGCAGTGGTCTGGCGCGGCCCCATGAAGATGGCAGCCCTAAAGCAGTTCATATCAGAGGTCAACTGGGGAGATCTTGATTTTCTGCTGGTGGACCTACCACCAGGAACCAGCGACGAGCCCATCAGCGCTGTACAGCTCATCTCCGGCCTGGATGGCGCAATAGTCGTCACCACGCCCCAAGAGGTAGCCTTGCTGGACTCTCGTAAGGCTGTTAACATGTTCCGTCTTATGGAGGTGCGGGTCTTGGGCGTTGTGGAGAACATGAGCGGCCTCGTGTGTCCACACTGCGGCGAGAGGATTGAGGTCTTCAAAACGGGTGGTGGTGAGCGGGCAGCGCGAGAGCTAAATGTGCCTTTCTTGGGAGCCATACCACTGGACGCAGAAATCGGGAGGCTTGGCGACATGGGCCAGACATTCACAACGAAAGAGACGCAGGCTGCAAAGGCATTCGACCAGGTCGTGGGAGCCATCCTGGCGAGGCTACATGGCTAGAGCATCTTGCCAAAAGATATAAATATTTATTCGTATAAGCTCTTAAATGGGGCCCTAAAAGGGCTGATGCTGTAGCGCAAAATATGCTGTAAAAGCCGACACCACTGGTCACTAAAGCAAGATTCACCTCCCGCAATGTGATGTGTCGGCTCACCCTCCTTTATGCTCGTCAATCCTGCAAGCGAATTTATAACTTATGAGAGGAGATATGAGATCGGGGCTTGGCTGTCCAAGCCGGATCAACCATGATGGTCGATATCGTATCTCCGGGAATATACACCTACGGCTCCCTGGTGCTGGGAGGGATACTCAAAGAGAAGGGACATGTCGTAAATATCACAAGGAAGCTGGAGTCCCGAGGAAATGCGACCCTCTTAAGCCTCTTTTCCACTTTGCAACTCCTAGATCCCAAGATCATAAAGTTCGTGGCATCAAGAGAGGATGTCTACGTTGGCGGTCCAGTTGGCATGTGCCCGGAGATGGTCTTGGGAGAGCTGAATGCGAAAGCGGTAGTCATCGGCGAAGGTGAAGAGATTGTATCCGACCTTGTAACACGAGGTCCGGAGGATTTGCCAGGCGTTGCCTACAAGCAGGATGGAAAGGTAACGAAAACGCCTCCGCGACCTGTTGCATCGCTGGATCACGCTGTTCCTCTGATTCCAGAAGATCTCTCACAACAAAGCGTACGTGGTGCCAACATTTACATCGAGACCCATCGCGGCTGCCTGGGAAACTGCTCATTTTGTCAGGTTCCCCGCTTCTTTGGCCGGAGCATTCGCAGCCGCAGCATTGAGAACATAGTTGCCGAGGTCCAAGAGCTGAAGCGCCGGGGCGTCCGCCGGGTGGCAGTGAGCGGCGGCACTGGCTCTCTCTTCGGCTATCGCAGCAGCATAAATCGTGATGCCTTCATTGAGATGCTGCGCGCTCTGTCCTCGATTCTTGGCAAGAGAAATCTCTCAGTGCCGGATATGAGGGTCGATCTGGTAGACGAGGAGGTCCTGTCAGCCATCAGAGACTATACCATCGGCTGGGTATTCTTTGGACTTGAGACTGGGAGCGAACGCATCCTCAGAGCCATGAGAAAAGGCGTGAGCGTAAAGGATAATCGCGAGGCGATACAGCTTGCCAAAAGCCTTGGCGTCAGGGTCGGAGGCAGCTTCATTGTTGGCTATCCAGGCGAGACCAGACAGGACTTTGAAGAGACCATGGCCTTTGCAGAGGAGGCAATGCTGGATGACGTTTTTGTGAGCATCGCCGAGCCAATACCAGGCACGCCGCTGGCCGCTCAGGTTCTCGCAAATCCCGACGACGAACTCGCCCTCTATCAAGAGCATTGTGGCGATGCTAAAGCGTTGAAGCTCTCCGAGGCTGAGACGAGATGCTTCGAGTTGATGCTGCACGCTGAAAGCTGCAAACCAGTGCCAAGAGCCATAACAAATGATCTTTACAACGCGTTTCTTGCCGAGGCCAAGTGCCAAGGAAGCGACATCAGACGGGTCATAGGGCTCTTGAAAAAGTACAGGGAGCATGTTTGATCTGACAGGCTTTTGGCCATCTTGAGACGCTCCAAATTCACTTGTTATAATTAATCTTAAATGTTAAGGAGGATTATAGATACATGGTGAAACCGATATGATCTACAGTAAAATCGCCAAGTTTGTGGTAGTGCTCGCTGCCTTGCTATTGGTTGGAACTGCATGTGGTCAGGACTGGCTGGAAGGCGGATACGTTCGAAGCTTTGACCGCTCGATGTTCATGGACCCGGGGATCGCGGGCATGGTTCGGTGGCTCGACGCACCTGTTGACAGCTACCCCTGGTACAGCTCAGATGTAAAATTCTACAAGCAGCAGGTTCCCGACACGACCTTCTCGCCTTACAAAGAGTACTTCACAACGACGGGTACCTCTGCCATTGGCGGGATAATAAGCAATCCATCTCTCTTCGATATCACGAAGAAGGCGCCTTCGAGCGTATATTATGGCTCAGGCCAGGGGTTGCCATACTCTCAGTACGTCTCTCTTTTGCCCACCAAATCCAATGATCTATGGATCCAAGGAACAACGAACTGGACGCAGTACCTGGTGAGCCCCTTGGGCGCAGTGTTGCATCTGGTTGCAAGTGTTCCTGTAGGTGGTGAGGGCGGCTTCTATGAAATAATTCAGACAGATACAATCGCCTCGAATTACAAGACTTATCATTTCTATCAGGGCTATAACTCCATGACCTTCACAGCAGCTCAGATTGGAAGACATATGCTCTACTTCGTTGTTGCCAACCAGCCGAGCAATGTTGTCGTGATCGACGTGTTTGCCCAGGCACCATCGACTCAGTTCAAGGCAGGCGCTGCCACAACAACGATGCCAACCACATATACGGTGCCTCAGACGTCCACCGTTGTCGCGGATACCCCTGTCCAGATCCGGTCACAGGGGATGAAGGGCTATCAGGTCTTCCTTGACGAGAACTATATCGGAACTGAAGGGACCGGCGGAGATGTTCTGGACGGGGTCTTCAGCTTCAAGGTGGCTGGGGGGCAAAGCCACAATATAAGAGTGTACGATGGCCAGTTCAACTATCCCAAGATCATTTACTTTGAAAGAGGCGTCCAGAAGATAATCAACGTAGAGCCTGGAACAGCAGTTTACATTTAGATCTATTTTTTTTTAATATCAAAAAAAAAGATTGTAGGTCCCATGACCTACACAGATGGCATGACCAGGGATCTCTCGCCTGCAGCGCGGAACTCGCGTGCACCGCCCTTGCCGAAGCAATCGCGGATGTTGGCCCAGTCGAATACCAGGCCTGGGTTGGCGAAGGTGACCTTGATCAAGGGGTTCACGGCGAAGGCATCCATGCGGCCCGCATGTGCGGCGCTGGTGATGCCTGCGTACTCGCCCTGGTGGCCCACGTTCATGGCGTAGTTGGGGTAGTTGGCGCCTCTCAGCTCCAGCGGGTTGCCCTCGTCTGACTGGTAGGAGAATACGTTGGTTGGACCGCACTGATCCTGCAGGTCGTAGCCGAAGAAGCCCAGTCTGCCCCATGCCTCCTTGTGCAGGAGCATGGAGAGGTACCAGCCAGCCAGTCCGATCTGGGAGTGGCCAGTTGCGATGGCTGAGGTGATGCCTGATGCGGCTGCCAGGACGGCTGCCCTCTGGGATCCACCGAAGTGATCCTCAAGCAGGGTCGGGAAGGCCTCGTACTGCTCAATGCCGTATAGCGTGACCTCAGTGGCCAGCTCCTTGGCAACATCGATTGTCTTGGGCGCCTTGGCAAATCCTCCGAACTTGTCGCTGGCATAGTCCACGCCATAGTAGGAGAAGTCATCCAGGACATCGTTGGTGTAGGCTGCAGTGGCGTACTGGGTGAATCCGACACCACCGGACATGTAGCTTCCCAGCCATATCTGATCATAGAGCATGGAGCCAGCAGCGACCACGTTCAAGGAGACATAGACTGGATCCTGGGGCTTGACCCTGGAGGTCTGGACCATATCGGCCATGAAGCCAAAGGAGAGGCCTCCTGGGTTGTTGGGGCCACGAGCTCTGCGGGCGGGCAGCATATCGGACATCTGCAGAACTGCAGCGTGCTTGGCTGCATAGGCCAGGTCAGCCACAGCGGCCTCGCCTGCGCACATGTTGTAGGCATCGATGAAGGTCATTGAGAGCTGCATTGCGCTCCACCTGGATGTGGTGCCGCCGTCGCATGAGCGCACAACGATGGTTGGGATGTGCACAGCCTGCCAGCTTGTCTTGCCAATAGCGGCCTTCAGGACCTCTGCCTGCTCCTCTGGGAACATCTTGTTGATGTCGATCAGATACTGGGGATCGATCTCATCTGCCAGGGCATCGTCGCCGGTGAAGACGCGCACATTGCAGTCGTCGACAAGTCCTGGATGCGTCTCTACCATGTGCTCCTGAACCACGGCTGCGCCGGGCATGGCATGGTTGAGGATCTCGAGATAGTTGTTGATGGTCTCAGGCGTGACCTCCTTGCCCAGCCTCTTTTGCAGCACCTCATGGGCCATATCCAGTCCGACCACAATGGTCCTGCGGATATCATCCCAGAACTGCTGCATTGCAGGGTTGTTGACGAAGTGCAGATCGTCGCCCTCTACAACATATTCAGTTGACGAGAGCTTGTAGGGAACGAGCTGCCTCTGGCCCAGGGGAATGCCACCAGCGTGAACATAGGGGTTGTAGCCAGTCATGCCGCGCTTGCCTTCCAGCTTCTTGGCAAACTCCATGAACTCCCTCTTGCGGGCGTTCTGCTCTGGCCCCAGCCTCTTGTACTCGGTCTTCTGGCTTGCCAGATCGAAATCCTTTCCGAACTTTTTGTTAAGAGCCTTTATGAATAGCTTCTTGGTGTGCTTAACTGCCATTTAAATCACCCCTCTTACTCCGGCCTGTAGCCCCACTTGCTCCTGTATTCCCACATGTGGTGCGTCATCTCAATGGCCTCGTCGAACTTCCTGGCGCCGATCTTTCCACCCATGGGGATCCCATCGAACCTGAAGATGGTGGTTCTCTTCTTGGCCTCGGCCTCGGTCATGGGCTTGCCCAGGTTGATCTTCTTATCCAGCGGGATGCCGACCTGGTCTTTAACAGCGTAGACATTTCCGTCCTTGCCCATCTCTGTCCTGGCTAGCATATCGAACTGCATGCCGTTCTCTTCCAGCCTCAGGGAGTGGCCGTGCACAGTGCAGCCCCTCATCGAACAGAGGGCAACATCGGTCATCTCGCTGTCGTACTGCTGCTTTGTGTACTTCTCGATATCTCTCTCCCTGGCCTCGATGATCTGCCTTCCGGAGAGGGTGCCTGGATCGCAGCCCTTACAGTTAATCGCTCCCCAATAGGACCTGAAGTAGGGGATGGATGGGGCGAAGTACATGGAGTCAGTCCACTGGGAGTACCTCACACGGTCACCGGCCGCAGCGCCTGCGGTGGGCGCAACGAGCTGCCTGACAGGACAGTCGGGCTCGCCCATCTCCTTGAGCGGTGGATGGGTGCTGGCGTAATCGGCACCAGGGGCCCTGTGGCCCATGATGGCTACTACATCCGCCTCAGGGATATCTCTGAGCTTCTCGATGTTTCCGGACATGTGCTTGCGCCTGTTGATACCAACAGAGGTGCTTCCGGGATAAAATTGTGGTGTGTATGCCATATTTAAC
>JAAZNX010000042.1 GCA_012798025.1 Methanothrix sp.
ACAACAAGGGTCTTGGCCTGGCAGGATGCTATGATAAGCAGCAGGACGAATGCTATCAGGTATCTCATCTAGCAATGAACTTGGCATTATGGTCTATTATCTATGGCGGTTGGATCATACGCATTTTGTAGAAAGCCTGAAATATCCAAAATCATGTATGCCTCTTTCGGGTAGGAAGGACTGATGGTTAAGCCTTATCGCATTCTCGTAATAGAAGACGATCCTGGGCATGCTGAGCTCATAAGGATGGGATTCAGAAGACACGATGAATTCTTCCTGGATTTCGCGTCCACTGGTGAGCAGGGGCTGGAGATGCTCGCTTCCATCACATATGACCTGATCTCTGTGGATCTGGTCTTGCCCGGGATCGGCGGTCTGGACGTCCTTGTCAGAATCCGCAAGCTTGACCCTGATATTCCAGTAGTCATGGTCTCGGGCCATGGCACCACTGAGATGGCGGTAGTCGCTTTCGAGAATAGGGCTACCAAGTACGTCGTAGAGAGTCTGGAGAGCTTCAGGAGCCTTCCGTACGTCTTTGAGAACCTCATCCAGGAGGCCAAATTCAAGGCCAGCGAGAGGGCTATGCGAGAGCAGATTGAGCGGTCCGAGAGGATCCACAGAAATGTCGTTGAGAATGCTCTTGCTGGCATTTACATCTTGCAAGATGGCATCTTCAAGCTGGTCAATCCGAAGCTGGGCGAGATATTTGGCTGTAAGCCAGAGAGCCTCATCGGCATGCCCTTCTGGCATCTGGTCAAGCCTGATGATATGGAATGCATCAGCCGACTGGACCAAGACCAGCAAGCTCCTGCGCCCATTTATGAATCGAAGGTCATGCGCAAAGATGGGACGAAGCGCTGGATAGAGTTTCGCACAGTTCCCATAGAGTATGAAGGTCGCAGGGCAATTCTGGGCAATCTCCTGGATATAACCCAGAGAAAGGAGCTGGAGATAGAGGTCCTGCGAAGCAATCGAGAATTGGCGGCCATAGACGCCATAACAGAGAGGTGTTTGCGGCCAATGGGCGATATAGACAAGGATCTGGCGGATGCCCTGGCTCATGTGATAGCAGGAATTGAGGGAGCAGATGTTGGTGGCATATTTCTGCAAGAGGATAGGGGCCTCGTGCTGCGAGCTCTTAGGGGATCTGTGGAAGAGCTTATAAATTTCATAGATGGCATAGAGTTGAGCCCTCTTCTCTGCGTTGCAAAGTCTCACAAGTCAAAGGAGAACGAACCTCTGACATGGATTTCTGCGCCCGTCCGATGTTGCGGCAAAGCCGAAGGAGCAGTTGTGATCGCCTGCAAGGATGGAAATGGCTCATGTCTCTCTTTCCTGGAACGTGCTGCTTCCAGAATCGGCTGCCTCCTGGAGGCAGGCCGCGTGGCCAGCCCAATTCACCAGTCTCATGAATCGATTTTGCCAAAAATTCAGAACAGTCCTGCTCAGGAGAAGATCCTCTAATTTGCCTAAATTGTTGGAATCTTTTGATGCACTCCTCCCGGGATAGACCTCTATTCTCGTTCAGGATCTGCTTGAGCTGCGATCCGTGTACCTTGAGCCACTCGAATTTGGTACATGAGTCGAGATCCTCGCAGGAGCTGCACAGATCATATCCCCTCTCCCGAGCGCAGATCCTAATGGTGCAGTCGGGCGGGCCGCCGCCGTTGGCACATCCAGCACAGCAGGCATTCTTTACCATCCATTCCAGGGCCTGGTCAACGGCAGCCCAGTCGATGATCTCGCCGCCAGGAATAAAAGGCGACCACATGGGGATCTGGCATTGAGCGATGTGTTTCTCAGTCTTGGGCAACGCTCTCGGCTACTGTGCCGTTTCCAAGAGGGCAGGAAGCACAAATTATGCCACAGGGTCCTGCCTGATCCTCGATTTTTTCCTGGGCTTCCGTCTTCATACAGATGACAGTCACCCAAAATACTTATGCTATTCTTCTCGCCATACACAGTAAACTTTGGTGGTCCATACAGCTCCCGAAACGCGAGCCTATCCGGCCCGCGCTTCTGGAACTGCTCCTCCCTCCTGTGATGTAGTCTTTGACGGTTTTATTAATCGTTTATCTCGAGGCCATGGTGTCATGGCATCGTTATCGGGGCTCGCGAACTTGTGTGCCCTTCCAGTCACCATGCTACTACTTCCCACGATATAAAGCTTACTTTTTCTTCATCCAGGACATCATGGAGCGCAGCTGTGAGCCCACCTGCTCCAGCGGATGCTCCGACTCGATCTTCTCAAGCGATCTTTTCACAGGCAAGCCTGCCTGGCTCTCAAGTATCCACTCGCGGGCAAACTCGCCAGACTGGATCTCCGCCAATATGGCCCTCATCTCCTCGCGGGACTCTTCGTTTATGATGCGCTGGCCGCGGGTCATTCCACCATACTCCGCTGTGTTTGAGACGTTGTTCCACATGCGCATCAGCCCACCCTCATAAATCAGATCCACGATCAGCTTCAGCTCATGGCATGCCTCGAAGTAGGCGACCTCTGGCTGGTAGCCTGCTTCAACCAGCGTCTCAAACGCAGCCTTGATCATCTCGGTTACTCCGCCGCACAAATCCACCTGCTCGCCGAACAGATCCGTCTCCGTCTCCTCAGCGAATGTGGTCTCGATGACGCCCGCCCTCGTGCCGCCGATGCCCTTGGCGTAGGCAAGCGCCCTCATCATGGCAGAGCCGGAGGCATCTTGCTCAACAGCCACGAGACACGGAACGCCCTTGCCCTCCTGGTAGGTCCGGCGCACCAGATCGCCTGGCCCCTTTGGAGCCACCATGACTACGTCCACATCCTTCGGGGGCACTATCTGGAAGTAGCGAATGTTGAAGCCGTGTGAGAAGCCTAGGATCTTTCCCTCCTCCAAGTGAGGCGCAATGCTCTCCCTGTAGATCTTGCCCTGCACCTCATCTGGCAGAAGGATCTGAATGTAGTCCGCCTTCTTCGCAGCCTCTTCCACGCTCATGACCTTCACGCCAGCTGCCTCGGCCCTCTTCAGAGCAGCTGATCCGTTGCGGCCTGCTGCTATGACCTCCAGGCCCGAGTCCTTAAGGTTCTCGCCCTGCGCATGCCCCTGGCTGCCCCAGCCAATGATGGCGATGGTCTTGTCACTCAGGACCCTCAGATCTGCATCCTTATCATGGTACACCTTTGCCAATTTTATTCCTCCTTTTCTCTTTTCCTAAAGTAATAATAATGACGACAGTGACAAAAATGTTGATGAAGCTCTTACCTTAAAAGGGCTTTCAGCCCGAGGGCTGTTTTAGGCCTTGATCACCCTTGTGCCCCTGACCATGGACACCTTGCCGGTACGAGCCATCTCCTTGATCCCGAATTGCCGAAGCAACTGAACGATGGCGTTGATCTTCTCCTCATCGCCAGTGACCTCGATGATCATCGAGCGCGCAGAGACATCGATGATCTTGGCCCTGAAGATGTTCACGATCTGCATGATCTCGCCCCTGCTGTCCTTGTCTGCAGTCACCTTTATGATTGCCAGCTCCCTCTCCACAGACTCCGACGGATCAAGCTCGCTGACTCGAATGACATTTATCAGCTTGCTGAGCTGCTTTATGACCTGCTCCAAAACATCTTTGTCCCCCTCGACTGTGATGGTCATGCGGGAGTAATCCGGATTGTCTGTAGCACCTACGGAGAGGCCGTCGA
>JAAZNX010000010.1 GCA_012798025.1 Methanothrix sp.
CACGGTAGCTATCGATCAGCCCGCCATAATATCTCTTGAAGGTCTCGTGAAACTCCCGGGCCACACTCTCGATCTTCCCAAGAGCCTTTTGCTGTGCTTCGAATTGCTGATATCGAAACTCCGTGTAGGTCGAGGGGTCTGCGAAGGCGCCGAAGGTCATTGGCCTGGCCGGGTCCAATATCTCAGCAGGCCTAAATTCAGGCAAAAATTCCAAAGCGCGCTCTTTGTCCAGCAGCTCGACAGGCTCGTAAACATGCGTCAGGATGAACCCATCCATGCAGACCATTGCAGGGGTCCTGATATCCTCGTCTTCCGCAATCTTGTAGGCCTGCAGCGTCGCGTCCACAGCTTCCTGCACGTCCTCAACATAGATTTGCAGCCAGCCCGCGTCACGGGCTCCCACTGAATCTTGCTGATCGTTCCAGATGTTCAAGGGAGCCCCCATTGCCCTATTGGCAACGTTCATAACCAGGGGCAGCCTCATGCCAGAGGCATTGTACAAAACCTCATACATCAGTGCCAGGCCCTGGCTGGTGGTTGAGGAGTAGCTTCTGCCGCCGCAGGCACTCACGCCCACCAGCACAGACAATGCAGAAAACTCGGAATCAACGGTCAAGAACTCGGAATCCAGCTCGCCATTGGCCACCATTTGTGAAAGGTGCTCTACAATGTGGGTTTGAGGCGTTATGGGATAGGCCGATATCACATCCGGCTTGCAGCACATGACAGCATGAGCCACTGCATAAGAGCCCTCAACGACTTTCATATTTGCGGTCATCACTTCTCCTCCAGGACCATCGAAATTGCCATGCGTGGGCATTCATGAGCGCACACGCTGCAGCCTTTACAGTAGTCCAGGTCGGGCACGAAGAGCCCACCTTCCTGGTGAATGCAGCCCTCTGGGCAATAGATCTCACAGAGGCTGCACTTGATGCATTTCTCATGATCGAACACGGGCACGAACGTCCGCCAGGCACCAGTCTTTGTGATGCGGGTGCTGCACGGATTTACAAGTCTCCCTGCCTTTATCTCCATTATGAAACCCTCTCGTAGGCCGTTTTAATGGCTAGCAGGTTTTTCCTGCCCAATTCACCCTTGAACCGCTCAGAGATGGCTGAATTCAGGCTCTCCAGCCCAACCTCTTTGCTCGCCCCGCAAAATGCCCCAAGCATTGTGGTGTTGACTATAGGCCTTCCCAGGATCTCCATGGCGATCTTGGTGGCATCTATTGTGATCACATCTGCCTTGGTGTTCAGCTTGAGGGCCTCAAGCGGCCGGTCGGTATTTATTATTATCTTACCGTCGTCTTTCAGTCCGCTGGCCACATCGACCACATCCAGCAGAGTGACATCCTGCACAATCACATAATCCGGCTCATAAACCTGGCTTCTGATCCTTATGGGGCGATCGGCTATCCTGGCAAAAGCCATCACTGGCGCGCCTCTGCGTTCTACTCCGAAGGCAGGAAATGCCTGGGAGAACCTCTTGTCCTCAAAAGCAGCAACGGCTATTATTTCGGCCGCAGTGACAGATCCCTGCCCGCCACGACCATGTAAGCGTATTTCTTTCAAGGGGCTGACCTCCAATTTTCTTGCGGGCTATTCTTCTCCTCTTCCCCGCGAAAGAGCTATGAGTAAATATATCTCTTTCGGAGCCGCGGCAAGTTCTTATGTATGATGCTCATCATACTTACAGCTCGTGCGGCCTTGGGTCGAAGGCTTTGGCGTATGAAGGACAGCCTATGGATAACAAGAACGAAATACTCTTTGCGGTTCGGGAAGCCAAGAGGACTTTAGGCGAAGATGCAGACTTTCGCGTTGCAGATGCTCTGAATGTCTTAGATGGAATCGCGCCGTTCTTGGACAAGGATGCGGTGATAAGGATGAAGTGCATGGGGTGTGATAACTATGCACCTGCCTCGTTTCCCCTCGCCAACGATTTCTGGGTAGTTGACAAAAACGAATACTGCCATGCTAGAAAGGCCTCTTTGAAAAATCTCAGCACGTTGAAGCTGGCGAGCTGCGACCAATACTCTCACAAGGCTCAGGATGAGCTGGAATCTTTGGGTAAGTCCATACTGGAAGAGGACCTCAGGCCAGCGCTAGCCGAGAGGAAGCTTTACGACCGCTGCAAGTTTGCCAGCTATTGCATCGCTTTCCGATTTCAGTCATCGCCCGGTTGCGTCAGGATCGAATTTGGGCATAAGACCGATGAAGGCTTTGCTTGTAGCGATATTCAGCTATACATTCTGAACAGACTGGACCCTGGGTTTGGTGCTGAGGCCTCCAAGAAGATATCCCAAAAAATGTTGAATGGACCTGTCATGGTGGTGAAGGCCAGCGCGCAGACCAGACGGCAATTGGACATAGACTACGTACTAGAATGGATTGCTAAAAAGCGAAAGATGGATATAGTATATCTCTAGCTTTATAATTGGCAATAATTGATATTTAAAGGATGTTTTAAACGATGGCGCAACCATTAGTGCCAGATACGAGTGTGGTTATAGACGGCAGAGTTTCTGCCAAGATCAAGGCAGGCGAGCTCAAGGGAAAGAGGATCGTCGTGCCTGAAGCAGTTGTAGCTGAGTTGGAAGCACAGGCCAATCATGGCCGAGACATTGGCTTGAGGGGTCTGGAGGAGCTGAGAAGGCTCTCGGAGCTTGCCAAAACCGGCAAGATCGAGCTGGAATATGTAGGCATCAGGCCGAACCTGGACCAGATAAAGCTCGCAGGCGGTGGGGAGATCGACGCCATGATTCGGGATGTGGCTTTGGAGCTGGGCGCTTCTTTCTTGACCAGCGATCAGGTTCAGTCCAGGGTGGCCGAAGCCATGGGCCTGGATGTGGAGTACGTTCGCCCCCAGCGAGAAGCGATCAAGCCCCTATCCCTGGAGAAGTACTTCACCGAAGACACACTCTCAGTGCACCTCAAGGAGGGTGCAGTGCCTATGGCCAAGCGCGGCCGCGTTGGCGACTTCAGTCTGGTTCGTTTGGGGGAGCGGCCTCTTTCAGAGCGCGAGCTGCGAGATCTCTCTCGCGAGATCTATGAGCGAGCCAAGGCCGATCCAGAAGGCTACGTTGAGATGGAGAAGATGGGAGCCACGATAATTCAGCTCGGGCCCATGAGGATCGCCATTGCCAAGCCTCCATTCTCCGATGGGTTGGAGATAACCGCCGTCCGGCCCGTGGCCAAAGTGAACTTCGATTCTTACCGTCATAACCTGGAACTAAAGGCGCGGCTCAAAGAGGGTCAGAGGGGGATACTCATAGCCGGGCCACCGGGCTCGGGCAAGTCCACCTTTGCAGCAGGCGTTGCGGAGTATCTGCTCGCCTGCAACTACGTAGTAAAGACCCTGGAATCGCCACGCGATCTTCAGGTCCCTTCTGAGATAACCCAATATGCGCCTCTTGAGGGTAGCATGGAGGCCTCGGCAGATATACTGCTATTGGTTCGGCCGGACTACACGATCTACGATGAGGTGCGCAAGACGCGCGACTTTCAGGTCTTCGCAGACATGCGCCTTGCAGGCGTTGGTATGATCGGCGTGGTACACGCCAACAAGCCCATAGATGCTTTGCAGCGACTTTTAGGCCGCGTCGACCTTGGCATGATACCGCAAGTAGTCGACACTGTAGTCTTCATCGAGAAGGGGGAGGTCACCAAGGTCCTGGATGTGGAATTCGTTGTCAGGGTTCCTACAGGAATGGTGGAGGCGGACCTTGCCCGGCCAGTGATCGTGGTCAAGGACTTCGAAACAGGTGCGGATGAGTATGAGATGTACACCTATGGCGAGGAGATCGTGGTCATGCCTGTTTGCAGGGACGACAAGAAGCCTTCCTGGAGGCTTGCGTCCCGCGAGATCGAGAAGGAGATCTCTCATCATGTTCGCGGTCCCTTTAAGGTGGAGATGCTCACAGACTCTTCTGCAGTGATTCACGTTCCACAGGATGAAGCCGCCAGGGTGATTGGCAAGGCAGGCAAAAACATCGACCAGATCGAGAGGACCTTGGGGATGCACATCGATGTTCGCGCCAGGGAGGAACCGGGCCTTCCGGCTCCCAGGGTGGAGGATACCTCCAAGCATCTCATCATCTGGCTGGAGGGCATGGCTGGAGAGTCCGTGGACGTCTTCGTTGGCGAGGAGCCTGTATTCACAGCCACTGTAGGCCGCAGGGGTGACATCCGGGTTGCCAAGTCTTCGGAGATGGCCAAGCGCATAATCAAGCGGATGAAGGCGGGTGAAGAGATCGAGGTCAAAAGGGCGCGGTCCGACTAGACGGCCCAGCATTCAATCTCATTTTTTCATTCCAACGACTCACAACGGCCCGTCCCAGCAGGCCGCTCATAAATGAAGGCTGGTGTTACGAATATCCAGCGAATAGGCACGCGATCTCTAATGACTTTTTGAAAAGCTGCATTTTATCATGCATGCACGACCTAGACTCCCAAAGCCAGTCTCAAGGCATTCCGAGCAGCGGGTGCCAAGCCCAGGGTGATCAGGGTAAGCTTGGTCAGATTTCTTAAAGATGAATCCTCAATCGACCTGTCTATAATGCTCAGGGCTGGCAGGAGCACGAGCAGCTTGAGCGGATACATGATCGAAGCCGAGCCTGTCAGGTTTATCAGAAAGGTGGGCACGACGTGCTTCTCGTAGTAGGAGAACCAATCGACGCCAATGTAGGTCGAACTTGCATCAAGCATATGGGCATAGATTATCATCAGGTTGAATTTATCGTCCAGAAACTTCAACCAAGTGAGATTGCGGCGTACTAGAAGGATGCCTGCCGTAATGGTTGTGCCCAGCAAGAAGACTGCTGGCATGACCCAAAGATTTTGAAATCCTGCGTTTGTGATGAATGCCACGTTCAGCATGGTCCATACAAGGCCGATGGCCGCGTAAGCTCTGTAAAACTCGGCTCCCAGGAGCATTCTGGCCAGCAGAAGACAGCTCGCTGTTACAAAAAAGACCACAAAGAATATCAGAGGTGTTATGAGCAGATAGCTCGCAGGAGGCGATACCAGCCTTGCGTCTTCGATCACCCGGAGGCTAGAGCCAGCCAGGACATAGGGGAGGGTGTAGTATATCAGCTGCTCGTCCATCTCAAGTTCGAAATGCCTAAATAGCCTAACCAGGCCTAGGACTGCCAGGCCCAAGATGATCGCCCAAGTTAAGGTGTCCACGGGGTTGTAGCTGGTGTCGTGAATTATTGGATAGATGTAGTACCTGAAGATCCAGTCCGCTAGGTCGTACACAAGGATCTTGTTGAATCCCTTCGTATTTCTAGGGTTCGTTATGATCTTGCTTTACATCTTGATCCTATCGGGCCTTAATTCGATCGGCGGAAAGTATATATATCGCAGAAGTAAACAACATCCTTGTCCGTTTTCTGATTTTAATTGAGGTAGTTAAATGGTCGAGGTGTTCAAAGGTACAACCACGGTAGGTGTACTCTGCGATGGAGGTGTAGTCCTTGCATCGGAGAGCCGTGCTACCATGGGCAGCTTCATAGCCAGCAGCACAGCCAAGAAGATCTATCAGGTCGATGATCTTGTGGGGCTGACCACGGCGGGGGTTGTGGGAGATGCTCAGTCACTGGTCAGAATGGTTCAGGTCGAAGCGCGGCTTTACAAGATGCAGAGGGGCGAGAGTATGACCGTCAGAGCCATAACGTCAATGCTGTCCAATATCCTCTCATCTCGGCGGTATTATCCTTTCATGGTTCAGCTCATCATGGGTGGCGTAGATAGGTATGGCCCAAAGATCTACTCGCTGGACGCCCTGGGCGGCCAGATCGAAGAGAGGAAGATCGTCTCCACAGGTTCTGGATCGCCAGTGGCCTATGGTGTGTTAGAAGCCATGTACAAGCCGGGCCTGAGCGTCGAGGAAGGCACAGTGCTGGCCGCAAGGGCAATTCACAACGCCATGAAGCGAGACTCTGCTTCAGGCGACAGGATCGAGCTCGTCAGAATCACTGATATTTACGAGGAGGTAGGCGAGCCTGAGTTTCAGGAGATAATGAAGCATCTCTAACCTTTTTTGGATGTGTTCCCTTGTCTGTAGAAGAAGTTCTTTTTGAGCTCAAACGCAAAGTGCAAAGCAAGCTGCCTCCGGACATCAATGTGACGGGGCTGGAGTTCGAGGGTCCTGAGCTCGTAATTTACACGGACGACCCGAAGAAGCTGGCGGACGACGGCGAGATCATTCGCAATCTGGCCAAGGAGCTGCGCAAAAGAGTCGTGGTCCGACCTGACCTGAAGGTGCTGGCAGATCCCGAAGTCGCCATAACCAAGATCCAGGAGGTCGTGCCAAAAGAAGCTGTCCTGACCAACTACTACTTCGACGGAGAGACTGGCGAAGTGCAGATCGAGGCTGAGAAGCCTGGCCTTGTCATAGGTCGCCACGGTGCAACGCTTCGCGAGATAACCAAGCTGATTGGATGGACGCCAAAAGTTGTCAGGACACCACCCGTGCGCTCATCGACCATCGCCAACATAAAGGATTATTTGCGCAGCGTACAATCGGAGCGCAAGAATATCTTGCGCACAGTAGGCCGGAAGATTCACAGAGATATCGCATCCAAGGATCAGTGGATTCGAATCACAACGCTGGGTGGATGCCGCGAGGTAGGCCGAAGTTGCATGCTCCTGTCCACCCCTGAGTCCAAGATAATCATTGACTGCGGCATAAATGTGGGATCTGATGACTCCGCAACGCCTTATCTATATGTGCCTGAGGTCTATCCACTGAACCAGATAGACGCCGTGGTCCTGACTCATGCTCATCTGGACCATGCTGGCCTTGTGCCCATGCTCTACAAGTACGGCTATGAAGGGCCCATCTACTGCACCCCTCCCACCAGGGATCTGTTTGTACTCCTGCAATTGGATTACATCGAAGTGGCCGGGCGAGAGGGCAAGCGCCTTCCCTACGACTCCGGCATGATCCGTGAAGCTCTCAAGCATACAATTACTCTTAACTATGGTGATGTGACCGACATTGCGCCCGACACCAAATTGACCATGCACAATGCTGGACACATTTTAGGATCGTCAATCGCGCATTTCCATATCGGGGACGGCCTTTACAATGTAGCCTTCACCGGCGACTTCAAGTTCGAGAGGACAAGGCTCTTTGATCCGGCTGTGTGCAACTTCCCAAGACTTGAGACGCTGGTGACCGAGGCCACTTACGGGGGGGCCAACAGCCTTCAACCTTCCCGGAAAGAGGCTGAGGTGAACCTGCTCAAAGTCGTAAAGAACACCATCAAGAATGGTGGCAAAGTCATCATTCCAGCGTTCTCAGTTGGCCGCAGCCAGGAGGTCATGGTTGTTTTGGAGGAGGCCATCCGCAAAAAAGCCATAGAAGAGGTGCCTGTCTACCTGGATGGCATGATCTACGAGGCTACAGCCATCCACACTTCTTATCCAGAGTACCTGAACAACGACCTACGAGATCTGATATTTCATAAAGGGATCAATCCATTCCTGGCACAGTGCTTTGTGCAGGTGGAGTCGCCCAAGCAGAGGACTGAGATCATAGAAGGTCCACCGTGTGTGATCCTGGCAACGAGCGGCATGCTCAATGGTGGGCCGGTTCTCGAGTATCTCAAACGCCTCGGTCCCGATGAGAGAAATACGTTGGTGATCGTGGGCTACCAGGCAGAAGGCACTTTGGGCAGACGCATCCAGAAGGGCTGGAAGGAGCTGCCTCTCTCTGTCGAGGGCAAGACTCAGACTGTGAAGATCAACCTAGACGTAACGACGGTTGACGGCTTTTCCGGCCATTCCGACCGGCAGCAGCTGATGGAATACATGCGCAGGATCTATCCAAAGCCTGGTCGTGTCCTGACCAACCATGGCGAGGAGAGCAATTGCCTCGATCTGGCAAGCTCCATTTACAAGAGGTACAGGATTCCCACCATGGCGCCCATGAATCTGGAAACCGTCAGACTGCTCTGAGAGCAACCGAATTGGCCAATTGTTCCTCAAAAGCTTTATCAAATTAGAGACATAATACCAGTGTGAGGTTCTTCGTGACGGGAAAGAGAACGCGGATCATCAATGATCCTTCAGATCTGGTCCCTTTGCTTCAAGCCTTTGGCTCCAATGTTCATAAAAAAGTCTTCGATGAGCTGAGCCAAGACTGGCATACTGAGCGGGAGCTTGCGGCCCTTATCGGGGATGAGACTAGCGTTCACAGGAGCGTGGCGTTGCTTCGCAAGAGCGGCCTTGTTGAGACCAAGTGGAGGGTGCCAGAGCCCGGTGCTAGCCCCGAGAAGGAGTATCGATCCACCTATTCCCGGGTGCAGGCCAACTTCGGGGCATCCATGGAGGACCTGAGCGAGCTGATCAGCCTCACATTCATGTCCGATGAGGAGTTGCGGTCTGTGACAGAGAAGCTGCAAAAAATGGTTCAGGGCGGAAATAACAGTCTATCCAATCTTTCCCGGGAGCTGGGATTGAGCCAGATTTTCATTCGCGGTGTCGCAAAAAGGGCAGAAAAGCTGGCCGTTAGGGGCCAGCGCATTGAGCCTTATGAAGAGGATTTCTGATGGCCAACGTCCTGCAGAGCAAAAGAGAGAGTTCGCGCTTCCAGATACTGGTTGAGATCGCTGCTCATCAGCCCAACCTTCGTCAAAAAGAGGTGGCAGAGAGTTTAGGCGTCACGCCGCAGGCGATCTCAGAGTACATAAAGGAGCTGGTGGCAGATGGGCTGGTTACCACGGATGGGCGGATGCGTTACAGCATCACCAAGGAAGGGGTGGAGTGGTTGCTTGAGAGTGCCGCCGAGCTGAAGCGCTATGCTCGCGTGGTCATGGAAGAGATCATAAGCCATGTATCAGTCTGGACGGCTTTAGCCGAGGTAGATCTTCGCGAGGGAGAGCGCGTCTCTCTGGAGATGCGCAGCGGCCTTTTGTATGCCAATAAAAAAGATGGCATAGAGGCAAGTGGTGTCGTTATCGCTGATGCGAAGGCCGGTGAGGACGTGGGCATATCTGACCTGCGTGGCTTGATCAGCCTGGATGAAGGAAAGGTCACTGTCTGCAAAGTGCCACGAGTACAGATAGGCGGCTCTCGAAAGGTGGATTTGAAGCTCCTGGAAAGACAGTTTGCTACAGAAAAGTCCGATGGCAAGATGATAGGATGTCTTGGAATCGAGGCACTGGTGGCGCTGCAAAAGGTGGGGCGCAAGCCAGATGTTCTCTTCGGTGCTCGGGAGTTTGCAGTCGAAGCTGCCTACCACGGCATAAGCTCAGTGGTCGTCAGCGTCGACGAGCAGATTCCAGGGTTGCTCACGCGGCTTGAGTCAGAGGGCCTGAAGTATGAGCTTGTGGATCTCACTTTAGGATGACCTTTCAAGTTTTGGCTAAGGCGGAACGGTCCAGGGTACTTCTGCTACCTCAGAGCGGAAACAATACGCTCTTCGAGGGCTATCTGAGGCTGAAGGACATGCCTCAGGGTCCGCGTGTCTTCAAGTTTTTGGTGAAGAAAGAATCACAGGCCGAGAGGTATCTTCCACCTGAAGAAGCCCTCCGAATGCTGCGCAAGGCCAAAGCCATCCACCTTGCTCGCGGCGATCCTGAGATGGAAAAGAAGCTCATCAAGCTTCTGGAATCCTACCAGCTTGGTTATCGTTTCGTTAGCATCTGTAACCACTGCCTTGGGCAGAGCAGAGTGACCTTTGTTGGTAGGGAGGCGATAGCCTACAAGGGCACGTGGATATGCGAAAACTGCGCTGCTGAAGAGCTCTTACGTGAGGCAAATTTCCGCCACCTGGGCCGTGCCGCCAAGGCGCATCTGGCCGGGATCTTGAAGGCCAGGCGAAGCCTCGATGATGTGGTCGGCTTGCTCTCACTACAGAGGCTGGAGCCGGAGCTAACGCTGTTTGACACCATCCAGGCAAGCCGCGAGGAGCCGACGCTGACGCTGGAGAGCGTCGATCTCCCTGAATCGCTGAAAGAACTGCTGCAGAAGAGGTTGACCTGCCTGTTGCCGGTGCAGTCCAGATCGGTGCAATCAGGCCTGTTGGAAGGCCGAAACCAGCTAATAGTGTCTGCTACGGCAACAGGAAAGAGCCTCATCGGTGAGATGGCGGGGATAAAGAGACTTCTGGAGGGCAAGGGAAAGCTGCTGTTTCTGGTCCCGCTCGTAGCTCTAGCCAATCAGA
>JAAZNX010000086.1 GCA_012798025.1 Methanothrix sp.
ATACCAAACTTAGCGTAGAAAAGAAGGTAGCCAGAATAATTTTCTTATCTCAAAAGCTCATTTGTTTATTTGATGAGCAAAATATCGAAATAAAAGCCATTCCTTTTTTGTGAATCTAGGAGAGGGGTAGTAAGTATTTATCACAAAGATGGCCACGAGCAGAAGGTTGAGAGAGATGATTGTCAAGTCTATCGCTTTTCCCAGAGGCGTCCGGAAATCGATCATGTAGAATTGCACAACCTCTCGGAAGGTCTTGGATCGTAGATCCTTGGTTTTCCATGGTAAGATCAGCAGGCGGTTCATCAGTCAGGTTATTTGCTCTTCCACGAAATAAACCAATTCATCAATATCTGCAAAATGATTAAGTTCTCGACAAAGACATAGAGCAGAGTCATATCTCTTTCATGTGCCTGATCTCCGCAGCCACGCCCCTGCTCGATGCCACCATCTCCCACCCCGACATCCTGGCCCGGCCAAGGCCAAAGGCCCGCGGACCACGAATTATCACCTCGTCTCCAGGCCTGATCTGCTCGTCTGCGCCAATGACGCCTGGCGCGAGCAACGAGCCCTTGGGCACGAAGTCGCCTATGCTCACGATATATTTGCCAAGGACCTCAAGCCTTTTTGCGCCTTCAAGCGACAGGGCAAGTGAACCGTTCGCTGTCAGCATGGCCAAAGGCTTCTTATCATCATCCTGCAGTTCCCGGCCCCTGACCTGAACCTTTCCTGCCAGCAGGACATCTCCCGCGCCCTGCTCGAAGTAGTAGTCAGCGATGGCACGAAAACGCAGCAGCCTTGCATCTTGTAAGCGCACAGCATCGCTGCAGGCCATTGCAACAGCCTCCGATAGCCTTGAGAGCGCGGGGCCACTGGTGCCTCCTCCAGTGTAGACTGCGTCGATGCCCAGATCCTTCACCGCCTCCTCCAGCTCTCCTTCCAGATGGGCAACGATTCTGGTGTATTTGTTCTTCTTCAGGTAAGCACACAGGCGGCTTTGCAACCATGCGCGCTCCTCCAGATCCCAGCGGCCGGTGACTGGAACGTCGTAGCTGGCGGCTGGATAGACCTCCTCCAGTTCGCGAGGCACCAGCGCCAGAGGCGATGTCAGGATCAGCTCATGCAGATAGCGGCGGTGCGAGCCGATAGCCTCGGAAAATAGCCGATGCGATCTGGAGGTGGAATAGGGTTTTTTAGCAGAGCAGGGCAACAGCAGCAAAACATCGCTTCGAGGGGCTTTATACCTCACTGTAACCCTTTCTGCAAAACGGATGACCTCTGCCCGCCTCAGCGACTCAGCAGTGTTGGCATAAAAAATGCTGTGTCTGTGTTGCGGCGTCCTCTTCTCAAGGTACTGATGTTCTTGGTCCAGCACCCGCAAGCACGCGGTTAGGTTGGGGGTCACTCGCACCTGACGCTCTACGTACTCGCGCACCATCTCGGACCGGATCGCCTCTCTCACTGTCCGAAGCTCTTCTTCCAGCTTCATGAGATTATGGGCAACAAGCTGCAAATGATCGTCTCGCCTCTGGGAAAGCATGCGACAGTGCTCGCAGCAGCATGGCAGTTCATTCAGCTCGCCGATGTTCCATACGCCATCACGGGTGTGGTAGCGTCCCAAGAGGCCATCTGCTACAACTCTGGTTGAGTCCAGCAGATCGACCCCCAGATAAACGAGAAATGCCAGATTGGCAGGAGTGGCCAGCGCCGGAGCATAAAGGGCCGTATCAGGTGGTGTCAGATTTCTTGCACCCACGACTGCGCTCACAAGATCTCTGGGGTTTTTCAGGCATCCTGCCGCTGCAAGCACATAAACGTCTGCGGCCTCCGGCGCTTGCGTGGCAAATGGCCAGATCACCACGCCTTTGGGCCCGTCGATCTGCATGGGCGGCAGCTTTACTGCGGGCGCAAAGTGGAGGACTGCAGGTGCATAGGGCATTATCGCCAGCCTCTTTTGGCCTTTTAGCGCCTCTGCAGCCTGCATGGCTTCTTCGACTGATGTATATCGGAATACGCTTCCTGCAGAAACTAAATCGTCTTTAGCCATCATCGCGGGCGTGCTGATCTGCCTTTCCAACAGCAGCCTTCCCATGCGCGCAGGACCATCGCGCCTTAAAACCTCGAAGTGCTTGGTCATCATTCACCTAAATGCCGGCGGGCGCATCAGTTTAATGGTGAAACTGGCCTTGGGATTTGCCTCAATGAGCAGCTTTATGTTCTTTTCGGCCTGCTCCCATGCTGCCTCATCAGGCTCTGTTGGAACTTCCGCATTGAAGGGATAGGTCTCCGAAAGCTCAGCCGGATAAGGCCCAAAGGGCGGCTTGAAGTGCAGCACATGATCGTATCCAGACACATCAGCCTGTTGATCGTCTGTGATCAGGACGTTGCCGTACAGTGAGAAACGATCGATTCGGCGCGAGAAGCGGATGACCTCAGGCCTGGAGGCAGACTGGGGGCTCAGATAGAATAAGGTGGACTTTGTGGCAGTATCCAGGCGCTCAAGCCACCCTGTCTCTGCACAGAGCCTCTTGTAGCCGTCGAGCATGCGCGGGTGTGACCTGCACCTGCTCTCCAGGAGCTCCCAGAGAGATCCCTCGTGGATGCACTGCTTGACAAGTTCCATCTCCTGCAGTGAGATGTAGAGGTTGTGCATGGCCAAGAGCTTGATCTTCTGAGAACTTTCCATCAGCTCTTTTTGGGTGTGTGTATGGCAGACAGGACAGGAGCATGGAAGATAGCTCATCTCCTCCAGCTTCCATGTCCCAAGGACTGTCAGGTATCTTCCCTGGCGGGCATAGAGCGCGTACGCGGCCGAATCGAAGAGATCACAGCCCATTGCAGCCGCAAGGGCGAACACCATGGGATGCCCGGCGCCAAAAAGATGTACAGGTGCTCCCGGCCCGAGCCCCTTCTTGGCGGCAGTCACCACCTCTACCAGGTCTTTGAACCTGTAAGCCTCCATAAGCGGCACTACGCCTCCCACAGGATAGACATCGAACCCTTTGTCTCTCAAAAACCTGGCAGCTCTATGCCTTAGATCCGGATGGGTCGAACCCTGGATGGGACCTGCCAGAAGGGCAGGCCTGTCCTGCATGGCCGCCTCTTCAAGCCGTTTTTCTGTCTCCAAAAGCTCCGATTCCGCTCGATTAGCAGAGACGTCTGGAGGGGTGGGAATGTCCAAGGGCACACAAATGTCTGATTTGATGGCAAATTGAAAATTCAGGATCTCCAGAGGCTGTACTTCAACAGATCCGTAAACTGATAATTGGAAGGCTCCTGAGTCCGTCATGATCGGCCCCTCAAAGCCCAGAAGGTCATGCAGGCCGGTTTTCAGGGCATGGGCTTTGAGAAGTGCATCCTGGTGAATGATGTAGCTGTTGGTGATGATGATCTTTGCGCCCATAAGGGCCAGCTCTTTGGGTGGGATGATATA
>JAAZNX010000008.1 GCA_012798025.1 Methanothrix sp.
CATGGCTCCAGTCCCGGAAGGCGTTTACATTGCCAATGGTGATGGCATCGGCCTCCCCTAACTTCAGCCTCATAACCTGGCTGGTGGCGACAGATGTAACGAACATGTTGCCTCTGCCAGCTCCTTCGTGGTTGAATGCCCTGGATATCACTGTTGGTATCCCATAGGAGTACCAGTAATTTCTCATCAGATAGTCGCCGTATACCTTGCTCACCGCGTATGGAGACATGGGCCGGAGAGGATTCGTCTCGGAGATTGGCACTTCAGGAATATGCTCTGGCACGGGAAAGATGGTTCCATATTTCTCCAATGCTCTCTTGTACTGCTCCTCAGAGGACAGCACCAGGCCGTACTCCTCGCTGCTCCCTGCGAAAACCACGACCGGGCTTACATCCTTGACCCTGATGGCCTCTAGAAGATTGGAAGTGCCCCAGCAGTTGCAGAGCATTGTCTCGTTTGGATCTACAAATGATCTGGGAACGAATGATTGGGCTGCCAAATGGAATATGATATCCGGTTCGCTGGCTGTGATGGCACTTCCGATGCTGGATATGCTCTCCAGGTCGCCTTCAATGATTCGGACCTCTTTTCCAAGTCCCAAACGCATCAGATTATGCGGAGCTTTGCCATCCGCCCTGCGACGCAACAGACCGCAGACATTGGCACCCCGATCCACCAGCACCCTGGCCATTCGCGAGCCTACAAACCCGCTAATCCCTGTTATCAATATATTTTTATCTTTAAAGCCCATAAAAACCACCACGAAATTATCTTGAGACGCTCATTTACTTCATCCTCTGATACGCCGATAATTGAACTGGTTTGTAAGCCTTTTGATGGATGTGCAAGCTTCTGCTAAAGCAAAACCAAAGGGGGACTCTGACCCCCCTTTATCTGCAATGTCATAGCGTATGATCTAATTTTCAGCTCACCACCGGATAGACAAAAGCGCCCTGCTTGTCCAGATCGTAGTTCAACCCCTGGAATTTTGTTAGATATTCCTGATGGATCTCTTGTGGGTCCAGGTCCTTGAAGAGATCCGGGTGGAACCACTTTGCCATATAGACTATGCTCAAGAAATATCGTCCTCCGAAGAAAACATCTGCCGATTGAATATAGACATGGCCGTTCTTGATTGCCGAGACATTGGCCAGCTCAGGACGGTCCAAAATCTCTTTTTGTTTTTTTTCAAACTTGGTTGTATTATCCTTATCCAGAGAATAACCGCCGATATTGCTGATCTTCCAGACGATGAATTGAGGATCTCTCTGCACTAGTGCTTCTGGATCAACGATGACATCTCCTGTTGTATCTTCAAAGATATTCTTTCCACCAGCCATGACAATCGCATTATGTGATGTAGATCCAACACCACCGGTATTATAAAAGTCGCTTCGACCACCTTCGTATACCCTTGGCTTTGCGTCTTCGGGCAAATCCAAAAGCACTTCTTTTATTTTATTGATCTTCTCGCTGTACCAATCTACGAACTCTTCAGCATCCTGAACTCTTCTGACGATATACCCAAGCTTCATGACGTCTTCTGCATATGTCTCCGGCTTGTAGCAGTCAAGGCCGATCACAGAGATATCCGGATTTGCTTTCTTGAGGGTATCATTAATGCTCTTGTAATCCACAGTCCACTGTGTTCCGTAATAGACGATCAGATCTGGATCCTGTTTGAGCACCTTCTCAATGTCCGGCGTCTTTCCAGATCCAACGCTTTGAACCTTCTGGAATTCCGGGAAATAGGATTTATCGTTCAAAGCCGTATCGCTGACACCAACGATCTTGTCTGAGGCTTTGATAGTCCTCAAAGCTTCTGCGGCGTTCCTGTTGACGGGGATAATCCTCTCTACAGGCATTTTGACCTTCACAACCTTGCCAGAAGAATCCAGAAGGGCGAGCTTTGTCTCGTCACCCCGCATGATCTTTTCAATCTGTTCTACGTCCGAGCGATCTATGACGCCATCGTAATTTGCATCGCTGAGATTGGTGGCAGCATTTGTCCCCTTGATCACTCCTTCTACATAGGCAACGTCCTTCTCATTTATTGTGCTGTCCATATTTGCATTACCGAAGATGCCCAGCGTGTAATCCGTCGCACACGCAATCAGTGCAGCCTGCGACACACACGCAATTATTACCAATATCAAGGCTAACAGATTCATATTTAACCACATCTATCTGATTTAATAAGATATTTATGTAAACTAATATGATATAATGTTATTGCATCACATTTATTGTCGAATAACATGAACTGAATATCATAAAATTCTTTGGTGAGGTGGTAGCCTCGATTCGAGATGTCGATGTCTGCTGAATTTCGCAGATCATCCAGTGCAGAGCTCTTGAAACTTATGCACTCGTAAGCTCACCTGCAAAATAGTACTGATCATAATTAAGCGAAATAGTTTCGATCGAATGTGTTCAGTATTTGGGTCAGATCTATACGTAATCGTCTATATGATCCTTAAGGAGTGTATTTAGGATCTATGGGATGTGTCAAGTACTCTCTGTTCGCAATCATGGCCGCCTGCCTTCTGAGCGGCATTGATGAACACGATCTTGGCCATGAATGGGGATATCTCGGAGTTGAAGAGACTTATACCGGGCAACGAAGGTATTCGCATGGGCTATCAGGACCCGGCATTCTTCATTGCTGCTAGGCTCATCCCAAAAAGCGAAAAACAGGAATTATTCGACGCAGAAAATTATGGTCGCTAAATGGAAGGGACATACAATGCAATCAAAAAGAAGATCCACCGATCTGATTGTATCGCAAATTTTGAGAATCTGCATGCACGGTGCGAGCAAAACAAGGATTGTGTACCAGGCTAACATGAACTTTATGACTGTAGGCCCATACTTAGATAATTTAATAAAAAGTGGGTGCATCGAGCCTATCCACGAAGGTTCCAGAATTATTTACAAAACTACGCCAAAGGGTGTGGATCTGAAAGAGCGATTCGAGAGGTTTCAAAGAGATCTAGAAAATTTTTATGCATGTGCATAAGCCTAACACTGGATATCGTCTCAGCATGGTAACTAAAATATACATGGTCTCACCAACTACAATTTATGAACTATCCCAGATACATCCTGATGCTGGTCGTATCCATCCTCATGCAGACGGGGCTCGCCCTCTCAGCTCCAATGCCGCTGCTAATGATAGTAAATAATGATTCGATGGAGTGTGCGAGGTTTTTGCCAGGAGACGAATGCATGGACTGCACGCCGCCCGCAGGCTGGGATATACTGGGTCCTTATGATTCTTGCCCTGAAAACTACAAAATCGTCAACGTAAATGGGACATGCAAAGGCTTTGAGAACGAACGTTGCTGCACCGAGAAGCATACTGGCGCTTCTGGAGACTGCAGAAACTTAGTCATAAACGACGAAACCAAGAGATGCGCCTTTGTAAAGAATGCCTCAAATTGCTCCTTGCCGTCTGGCTGGTTAGCGATGCCTAAAAACGCATCACAATCTATGTGGGTATGTCCCATAGATTATGGCTGGACGGCGCTCAACTGCACTTGAACAATGAAGCTACAGCGCCTTCGAGGATGAATTGGCCCTGACAGGATCGATTCATGTCAAAAAAAGGCTCTCCGTGGACTACCAAAACAGGCACTGGTGAGTTGCGGACCACCTTTTCAGCAACGCTGCCCACAAGGAACTTCTCCAGTCCGGCCTTGCCTATGCTGCCAATAACGATGACACCCATGGACTGCTCTCTTGCGAGCCGCAGGACTTCAGCTGCTGGGTCCCCTTCCAGGACTTTGCTCTCGCTGAAGACGCGCTGTAGCCAGCTCCTCGATCCTGGCGGCAGCCTTCTTTCCAGCCTCCAGGGCCACGAGGGTGATCTGCTCTAAGTCCTGGCCAGGGCGTCGATCTCTCCGGCTGGGCTTCCCCTGAGCACACGAAAGGATGCCCGGACTGCCTGCCTTTCCAGGTTTTGGGCTAAGAGGGCGAGCATGTCTTTTGCCTTCTTCACGCTCGCCTCGATCTGCTCAGTGCTCTCGCCCCCCCCAAGACAACATGCGCCAGCACTGCCTCCTTAATTTCAGGACAGTATGCCACGCACTCCAAAACCCTTCTCGAGTGGATTGAGAAGTCAGTTGGCACCAGCACCCTCTCGAACATATTTTTCTCCATGCATATCATTCTACATGCAAAAATATTTAAATTGCCATTCCTGGATCGTACGTACTCAGGCTGTGACCTCTATCTCCAGCACGTCTGGGAAGACCTCAGAGTTTTCGCCGGTTGAAACCAGAATGCTCACCTTGTAGATTCCAGGAACCACTCCTGCATTCCAGATTCCAACGTACTTTCCTTTGGAGGTGGAAAGCAGCGTCGTCCTGCCTGCCTCTGAGCCATCAGGACCGTTGATGATGGCGGTGCAGCGCAGGGTCCCTTCACTTCCTGTGGTAGCATCAGAGGGCTTGCCTGCTGATCCGATCTGCACTACACCGCTGCTGCGGTCTATGCTGGCAAAGCCTTGCGGAGATCCAAATCCGCAGGTGACACAACCCTTTACCGTAAGCTTCATCTCTGAAGCAGCGGCCTGCTTCTCCTGAATGGATGCAGTGATGGTCACAGCATTTCCTGATCGAACGGGATTGGGCCGAGCATCGATCTCTGCCAGCTCCAGGTTGAGGCTGGGCTGGTTTTCCAGCCAGTCTTTCCAGGTATAGAGCCGGGCGTCGTAGCCGGATAAAGTCAGAGCAAACCATACCAGTGAAGCTTCTACGCCCACGTTGGTGTAGACCACCACAGGTCGGTCCTTATCGAGTCCCAGGAAGATCTGCTTCAGATCTTCTTCAGGCCTGATGCGTTCGTTCTCCACCACATCTTCGTAAGGAATGTTGATCGCTTCGGGAATAGATCCGATGCCAAAGTCCCTGGCAGGTCTTGCATCCACTATTTGTGCTCCTCCGTTTAGGACGAAATCGTAGCTTGCCAGAAGATCAGACTTGAGCGTCGGGGTGTAATTCGTCTGCTGACGGAGGGCAGGGGCGTCGCTTACATTGAGGCCGGCTGCAGCCCAATCGTCGATGCTGCCATCCAGAACTCGGACCTTCTCGTGGCCCAGGTACTTCAGCAGCCAGTAGGTGAAGACCGCTGGAGAGGGCCCGCCACCACAGGGAAGACATTCGCCAGCGATCACCACCGAGTCGTTGGCAGAAATTCCCGCATCCCCCAGAAGCTTGGCAAGCTCTGGAAGAGGCTTCAGGCTCCAGCCTGAGCCCATGAACTCCTCGTAGTTGAGGTTGACCGAGCCCTCGATGTATTCGGTCGCATTGGGGCTGATGTCCAGAATAACATCGTTGGCAGTGACCCCCGACGGAGAGACCAACGCCTCGGCAAAGGCACCGGTTCGCGTCTTTGAATGGTTGCCCGGAGCAGAATCATTTTTTGCAGGAACCTGCGCGGGTTCAGCTTTTTGAGTTTTTAGTATTGTCTCTTGCCTGTCAAGCTGAGCTTTTTGCTGCTGTTCCTGCTCGTATACTGCCTTTTTAGCAAGCCAGCCATCCAGATCGGTCCAATCAGGGCAGGTAGGGCAGAACTCGCCTGTTTCTGTACCTGCCAGGGCCGGCAGCGTTAAAGCCAGGCAAAGGACGAGTATCGAGGCCAAACCTGATGTGATGGCTATGGCTTTGCCATTTCCGATCTTTTTCATCAGGGATGTTTCCAAACGAGCCATAACAATCACTCCTAAATATCGCTGGATTCTTGCTCAGTGAGCTGATTGGCCATCCAATCCTGGTAAGAGTAGAGCTTGGCATCATAGCCCATGATCTCCAGAGCAAGCCACATTACAGAACCCTTGAAGCCGGTGTTTGTAAAGGCCACAACAGGTTGCTCTTTGTTCAAAATGGAAAAGCGCTTCTCCAATTCATTCGCATTCCTTATCTTATCCCCGTCAAGTACGCTCTCATAAGGTATGCTGATAGCCCCTGGAATAGATCCCGAGCCATACTCCTGAACTGTCCTGGCATCAACAACTTGTGGTAGACCGCTCTTTACATAGTCATAGTTTCCGATAAACTGATCTGTGAATTGCGGTGTGTAATTAGCGGCCGGGCGAACGGCTGCACTTGATGATACTGGGAGGCCTCTGTCTTTCCAGTCCTGTACATATCCATTCAGGATCCTGACATTTTCATGTCCAAGCGATTTCATCATCCAATAGACATAGGCCGAAGCCGATGGCCCTCCGCCGCAGGGCAGGCATTCTCCGTAGAGGACCAGGGAATCATCCTGAGTGATTCCTGCATTTCCAAGGATCTTTGCTATCTCCGAAACGGACTTGAGCGAATCGCCTTGCATGAATTCTTGATAAGGAATTGCCAGAGATCCAGAGATGTGCTCTTTGGCACTTTCGCTCACATCCAATAAAATATCTGAGTTTGTGATCTCATCGATCTCAATCATGATCTCATGGAAGTTGTTGGCGCTCTGCGGAGCGTTCGTGTCAGCCTTCGGCTTTTCATCATCTTCCAGTACCTCTCTTGCCTGACTATCTTGGCTGCTGGAAGACATATTCCATCTCATCTCTCTCGACTTCTCCGGCCACTTGGCTGAGATTTGCTCCTGGCCTGCATTGGGTTTTCCAATCTCATCCAGCTTGGCCATTGGATCCCAGCCACCGTCGTCGCAGGCGCCTCCCAAGGAGGCACATTCGCCTCCGGCGTACGCGCTCTGCGATAGGGTTATTATGGCCAGCAAGGCCCAGAGGATCATGCCGATATTAGCTTTCAGAATATTCATGTCATTCCTGCCCGATTTTCATGCTGCAAGCTCCTCTTTTACCTTCTCTACAACCTTGGCGCAGGCCTTTTCGTCATGAACAAGTTCGGGTGATTTTTCAATCCCAAGCTCAGTTACGACTATCTGTATGGCAGGCTCGATCTCTGCATACTGCAGGGTTTTGGCTGCGCATTGAACCGGACAGCCGTCTATGGCGATCATGAGCCCGGCCTCTTGGGCCGCCTTTACCATTCCTGGGATGTGACCGCCCACTCCTGCCAGGCAGAAGAAACTGGCCACCTTCTCTTTGGCCAGCTCAATTGCCGCCTGATTTGCGATCTGTCCGACATTTGAGGCTCCAGAGCAGGCAACGACGCGCACATCTGAAGAGCCACATATACACTTCTTCTCATTCATGAATCGGCCACCTATTTCTTGAGCATCCTCTTGATCTCTTCAACAGTTGCCGTTCTGCCCACGATCTTGGACTGTCCGTCGATGTAAAGAGCAGGGGTCATCATCACTCCCCTCTCCATGATCTCCTGGATGCTGTCCACCTTGATCACTTCTGCAGAAATTCCAGATTCTTCAACAGCCTTCTCAACATTCTTCATCAGGCTCTTGCACTTGGCACAGCCTGTTCCCAAGACCTCGATCTTCACCATTTCATTCACCCATTAGTCTCATATTTCTAAATCAGTTGCCAGTATATTAGTGGAGATAAAACAATCAATGTGAGCCCCGTTATCATCCGGATGGCCACTTTGTGGTTGTTGCGAAAATTATCTACATGCTCCGGGCTCATGCCAAGAGCCATTATCACTCCCAAAAGCAGCACTGGGAGCACTATGCCCAGGTTGTACATCATCAGATAAATCAAACCAGACGAGGCATATCCCTGGCTGGAGATGATGCCTATGATGGCGATATAGACCGCTCCCACGCAGGGGGCCTTCACCAAGGAGAAGAGAGCTCCTAATAAGAAGTAAGAGCAGAGCCTCTTGCTGGCCAGTGCATCGTTCACATACTTAATGGCCCAGTCCGTGCGAAAGAGGGAATCCCTTCCGCCATTCAACCTTCTTGCATCTTCCATCTGCATCAGCCCCAAGAGCAGCAGAAGGGCTGCCAGAATCAGGCGGAACATAGCTGCAGTAGACTTCTCCTGCAGGACATTAAACAGGCCAACTCCGAATATATAGTAGACCACGAATATGCCTAAGGAGAAGAATACAATCATGGTCAAGAGGTCCCTTCTGCGACCCGAGCTGGCAAGCACTGTGCTCGCCAGAAAGGCCAGTATGGCCAGAAGACATGGGTTGAAGCCCGCCAAAAGGCCTGCCACAAAGACAGTTACTGCGGAAGACAGGTTCAAATTTTGTAGCGAATTGTCGTCATCCAAGATGCTATCTGATTCATCCTCGTTTTTGCCGCCGATATTCTGGCCATTCAAAGCGCCCGTGATGAGCATTTTCAGTTCGGTCTCATTCCCATCGTAGTCTTTGTAGCCGATAACCGAATTGCCGATAATTATGGACGGGACATCCTTGGCTTTGTGCTCCTTTATGATCCTGTGTCCCTCTTCGCTGGAAAAGGTGACAGCCTCAACGGATGCGTTCTCGTAATCTGCCAGTATGTCCGTCAGCACTCTTTCTGCAGCTGCACACTTAGTACATCCTGGGGAGGTAATTATGGTGATATGAGAACCATCATCGGCTGAGACAGGCCATAAAACTATGACCAGTGCAACTGTCAGCAAAATTGCCATGATGCAATTTTGTATAGCCTCCATTCGACTTTTCCTGGATCGTTGTATCATATCTACAAATTAGGATGTTGCCGGAGGATTAGGGTTTATCCGGCAATTTTTTTGCAATGCTGCTCGACCTATTACACTCGATCATCAAGATGCTTCATATTGCAGGGATGCTTTCTCCTCTGCCGAGCCCTCCATCGAAGCAAAGCTGATGGATGCATCGCCCTCGGCTATCAATACGACTGAAAAGGGACAGCCTTCGCTGCACTCCACAGCTGCCTTTTTCACAAAATCCGTTGCATCCCAGGTCTGCCAGCCTGTCTCCTGAATGTCCAATGTTCCTAATGCCTCTGGATCATATTCAGGTTGATCTTCCCAGGTAATTGTATCCATAGCAGAGTTATCATAAAGGTACATGCTCACTTTTCCAGGCCGCTTTATCTCTCTGACATACATCTTCAGGCTGGCAGAGCTGATCTGCTGGGGCAGTGTGCTCATGCCTGCAAAGGAGAGATATGCTATTTTCACAGGCTGCCCGCTTTGGGATGTAACCCATATCACGCCGTCCTCGCCAAAGCTTTGATCTGCGTTCTCGGCGTCGGTGTATGTATCCATCTGCAAAGCCGGTGAGATTTTCACGCCTACGGCACAACCCGCCAGCAAGCCGATACAGGCCAACACCATTAAGGCCTTCATGGAATAATTTCTCATTTCTTCCAACTCCTTCTATTGATTATGGAAAGATGGCTCCGTACAGCATACCCACTAAGGTTGATATGATCACTACCAGACTGATGTAAACGCTGGCCTTTTTCGCTCCAATTACCCTCCAGATAACTACCATATTGGGAAGGCTCAGAGACGGCCCCGCCAGCAGGAGAGCCAGAGCCGGTCCGGATGCCGTCACTCCTGCGCTATACCCAAAGAGCGTACCGACAATTGGAACCTCCAGTAATGTGGGCATGTAGAGCAAGGCACCAATAACAGAGGCTAATAAGCAGGCAAGAGGGCTGCTCGTGCCGAAGATGGTGCGGACCCACTCAACAGGCAGAAAGTAGCCTATCACGCCAGTGATGAACGTTCCGACCACAAGCAGTGGAAAGATCCTCTTTGCAAGCCACCATGTCTCGCCCAGGAATGCCTCTCTCTCTTCTGGCAGATAATAGGCCTTCATCATAAAGGCGGCCATGAGTGCCAGGGCTACAACGATTGCAGCCTTTGGCATCATTTCAAAGAGGCTTGAGGTAGCAACCAGAAGTATGGACACCAGGACTGCCATAAAGAGGCCGGTCACATATCCCGGGCGGGCTCTTTCAATGGGTTCTGGTTCGGCCTGAGAAGCTGCAGTTTTGCATCTTTCATCAGACCCTTGGAATATGGCCGTCATGATCAGGCCGATGACGACAGCCATAGTGACCGCCGCTACTGCTCTGGCTACCCCAATGCCCAGGCCCAAGACTCTAGCCGTGAGAACGATGGCCATGAGATTGATGGCTGGCCCAGAGAAGAGGAAAGCAGTTGCCGGACCGATTCCTGCACCCCTCTTTTCAATCCCGGCGAACATGGGAAGGATGGTGCAGCTGCATACGGCCAGTATGGTGCCCGAAGTGGCTGCAAAACTGTAGCACAGCCATTTGGGCGCGTCAGCCCCGAAGTACTTCATAACTGTCTCTTTCCTAAGCAGTGCCGCTATGGCTCCGGCTATGAAAAATGCGGGCACGAGGCATGTCAAAACGTGCGCTGAGAGATATTCCATCAATGTTGTAAGTCCGGCCTGCAAGGCAGCAATAGCAATTAATGTGTAGTCGGCCACGGCGTTAGCTCCTGATTATCTGTTCCTCGATGCTCTTTTTGGCATCGATGAGGTGGGATATCTGCTTTAATGCCAGTTCGTCCACCGCCTTGATCACCTGAAGCACTTGAGGGTCTTTTATGCTGTAGACGGTCCTTTTTCCATCTATCCTTCTATCCAGTATTCCTGCCTGATAGAGAACATTGAGATGTTTGGATATGGATGATTGAGATCTCCGAAAGGCAGGCATTATTTCACAGACGCATCTCTCATCGCCGGAAAGGTACTCGATGAGCTCAAGGCGAACGGGGTCTGCCAGAGCGCTGAAGACCTTCAATCGCAGGTCTGAAACGGTATTTTGTGCCATGCCGAAGATAGAAAGTTACATCAAATATATAAACTTTACATCACATCGCGATAAGTAGATCTGAAATGGAACAGGTACATTGAAATCACCATGCATACCTATTACTGATAATGATCCAAGACGAGCAGGAATACAGCGAAATCCTGCATGAAATCCATGCGCTCTGCACCATGCACGAGAAGATCAGCCAGGCCTCAGAGTGTCGCGAGTTCAACCGCCGTTCCGCCCTGCTTTTGCAGAGACTGGAGGACGCAGGATGTTATCTGCTGGCGGACAGGGCCATGGACCTTCTGGCCTGCTGCAATCCCAAGGATCTCTCTCAGTGTGATAGCGTGCAAAGGGCCAGGGATGTTCTGGAGAGAATGAGGGAACTGGCTGCAGAGGATCAGAAAAAATAATTCAGAGGATTCTGGTTTGAGCAAATCTCCGAGCCGTTTTCGCCTCCTCATCTTCACCACATCTTGTACCCAAAGAACCTAACTGCATATACGAGCCCTATCACAATTACAGCCAGGCCGAAGATCTTGGTTACATACCTTCCGGCCGAGATGTACTTCTCTCCTATCTGGCCTCCAACGGCTCTGGAGAATGTGGCTATTGGAATCACAGGCACGCCGTGCCCCACTCCGAAGACAAATAGCATCAGGCCGCCGCCGAGCGGAGTCACATTCTGAGAGATAAGCCATATGAGCACTGGGAAGACAAGAGATACGGCACATGGTGCCCAGCCCAAAGCGAAGAAGACGCCCAGAGTGAATGCTCCAATGAAGGCTGAATAATTGAAGAGGTCCATTGAGATCTTGACTGACCTCTCCATTAGGCCTCCCTTATCCGGTGGCAGATCATCTGGATCGACTTTGTGATGAGAGAGGCGTGACCTAACCGGCTCGATGATCTCGCCGACGGGTTTGATGATGTTGATGCCCAGGATTACCATCAGCAGCCCCGCGGCCAGGTCGAAGAGGCGGGCCTGTCTGATGAAGACACCAATGTCCGAGAGGAATAAGCCGACAACAAAGAAGACCATGGCCATGCCCAGTGTGAAGGCCACGCCGATCATGAATCCATCTTTTGAGGCCGAAGCAGACTTTTTAAGATATTCATCCTTGCGACGGGCCGTCATGACATAGGAGAACATGGCCAAAAGCAGGGCTACGGAGCAGGGCGAAAGCGATGTCACGATTCCCAAAAAGAACATACTTAGGTAATTTGCGCCCTGGCCAGATACGATTTCCTTGAAGCCGGAGGCTTCACCCCGCTCTATGCGTTTAAGGTCGCTATAAAGTGTGTCAGCGCTCTGAATGCCGTCTATCTCTCCTTTGCCTAGCTGATAGACGTGGTAGAGGCCAGCGACCTTTCCATCTTTGTCGATCAGGATCAATGTCGGATTGGCAAAGCCGCCTTCCAGGGTAGAGTAGCCGATATATTTGCCTGTAAGGGGATAGGGATCGAAGTCCTCGATCCAGGGCCAGGTAACATTGATATTCCACCATTCTTTGGCTAGAGCCGGCCCATTATCGGAGAAGGAATTCTTCCGGACATTTAAGGTTACTATTTTAGTGCCTGGATCCTTCTGAACAAGCATCGAAAGCTGGCTGGTCTGAGCTTCTAGAGCTTTCTCGCACTCTCTGCAAAGCGGATTTTCGATGTTCGTGATATGCAAAAGGACAACATCTCCTCGAAAATCGCTGAGAGATATGTCTTTGCCATCAAGATCAACTGCCTGAAAATCAGGAGCTATAGGTCCTTGAGAAAAGGCCGCGGACGGACAGAGAACGATAAAGCTCAAGATGACAAAAAGATTGATAGACCACGATATAAGGGAGTTTTTGCATTTGATGTACATGACACCGAATCCTTTATCCGAGGTCTGCTTCAGGGATTCCAACCAGCGGAGTTTTCATCGTATTGGCTTAATGCATCCTCCACATAATTTTTTATCCATTCTTCTCCCGTCACTTGATCTGTGCTGTGCCAGACCGGCACGACCTTGCCCTCAGAATTTGAGGCTAAGGTTACAACGGCTGTGAAGGGCACGTACATCGTGCCACCATTGGGATCATAAGCCCGCAAAGCTTCCTCGGCTCTGACATCGCCGCTATCTGCATCGATCTCGTAGAATGCGATCTTGCCATCGAGTTCATCAGCAATTTTCTTCACTGCTTCGGTCTGTGGGACGCAATAGTCGCACTCTTTGTGCACATAGATCAGAACAGGTTTGCTTTTCAGTGCATCCAAAACCCAGTCAGGATGATTGACCTCGTCGCCTGCCCCCGAAGACTGATCGGGGTATGCTGTCCACCAATCGTCGTTTCCCGCCCCCACTGAGTACTGAACTCCAAGGGCATTAAAGCCAGTTGTCAGAACGAACAACGCAATTAAAGATGCTAGCCAAACAGCCGCCTTAGATATATCCATGATACACTCTCCAATTATCTCAGATATTTCTGTTTAATGAAATACAGTCGCTTGGACTCAAGTTTTGACTGCTTCTTCTATCGCCTATGCACAAGCTGAGGCTTGCACTTCGACATTATTGGATATAAGCCTTTCGACTTTGAGAATAATACGGGCTCCTCGCAATTCTCTGTGGATAACCACAGGATATCGATCAGTCAGATTGATAACCTATAGTGCTTGAGAGTTCGATCGATTAGATGAACGAAAGCGGTAGATCTTCCTGGGACCTGTATTCTCTAGGAGGATAAATTTTATATATCAAAATAGTTTGATATGCATGGGTAAAGGACCACTATGAAATGCGAAATTTGCAGCATGGAAGCAGAATCCCTCTTCATTGTAAGTCACAAAGAGAAGGGTAGAATAAGGATATGCAGCGATTGTATGAAGCAAGAAGAACAAAACCTCTTGCCTCAAAAAAGCTGCTCTTGCTGTTGAGAGAGGATTCTATTGTATGGCATGTGTTACAAAAGAGGCTATCGGCAGGATGACACGGCTCATCGGCGATGCAGACAAAGCCCAATGCAAAGTCAACAAGCTCCGCTCCATAACAGCCAAGCTAAACGAGAAAGATATCGATGCAGAGGCTGAGATATTCAAGGCAATGGCCGATCCCTACCGCCTCAAGATCCTCATGCTCTTGCGGGAAGGCGAGTTATGCGTCTGTGAGATCATGATCGCCATCGATAGGCCGCAATCAACGACCTCCTATCAGCTATCCATCCTCAGGGATGCAGGGCTCATCAGGGAGCGCAAGGATGGAAGATGGTCCAGATACCGGCTTTCTGAAGGAGCTGTTATAGAGATGCTCAATTTGGTGAAGCTGATGAAGGATAATCAAAATGGAGGAGGCGACAGTGGATGATCACGACCAACATAAATCAGATGGGCTCAGCCAAGATTCCAGACAAAAGGTGGTTTTGCGCCCTGGCAGTTTCATTGATCTCCTCGGTTGCCTTCACTACAATAGTAGACGCTGGCTGCAGTTGTAGTGCTGTAGGTGATTGGGAGACCAAGGCTGCAGAATTTCTTAAGATCGATGATACAAGTGTAACGCCATCGAGTTATGGCGATGCCCAAACCACCACAACGACAAACCAACCAAAGACAGTTTCGAGAAGCGAATCATTCCCAAATGGAGAGATTCTCAAGCCCATGAAGGGCGTCTCCAGCTCAGATGTTGTATTGGATGTGTCCAACGGCGAGAACTATGCCAAGTCTCACATCAAGAACGCTATTCACATTCCCTCACGGGATTTTCTTGATAGCGATGGCAAATTGAAATCGAGCCAGGAGCTCTCCATCGTGCTGGGAGATGCGGGAATTTCCAGGGACGATCCCTTGGTCGTTTATGGAACCTATGAGAGTTCAGGTGAGGCCGAGTTTGCCTTCTTGGTGCTGCGCTACCTAGGACAAAAGGAGGTAAAGCTCCTGGACGGGAGCCTGGCAGACTGGCAGGCTGCAGGCTTGCCAGTTGAATCATCAGAGAACAAAAAGCCCAGAACGCATTACATTCCAGAAGTGCAGTCCGAAGTTATTGCAAAATACGATTACGTGAAGTCCAACCAGGCGCAGATCGTGGACGTTCGGCCCTTTGTGGAGTTTGGCAAGGGCCGCATACCTGGTTCAGTTGCACTCGATCCAGCAACCATCGTCAAAGGGGAGAAGATCAAAGGTGTAGAGGACCTCAGCGTCGTTTTCGACAGACTGAGCAAGGACAGGCCCATTGTGGTATATTCAAGCGACTACAGCCGATCATCTCTGGTCTGGTATGCCCTGCAGCTCATGGGATACAAGGCCAGCATCTACACATGGGAGGACTGGAAAGAGCACGATACCACAGACTCGCAGACCGCCGCTACAACATCCGTGGGAAGTCCTGCTGGCTCGAAGTACATAAAGCTTGGCAGTAAGTGAACAACTAGGTAGGAAAAGGTGGAAGTGCATAATAAATGTCGAACGGAGTCGGAAAAGGCTTGGATTTTCTATCCCGTTACCTTACCGTCTGGATATTCGTGGCCATGTTCCTGGGAATCGGCATAGGCTATTTTGCGCCTGGTGTCACCCAGTTCATACTAAGTCTGCAGGTGGGCACGACATCCATACCCATCGCCATTGGTCTTATCCTGATGATGTACCCGCCGCTGGCCAAGGTGAAGTATGAAGAATTGGGCAAGGTCTTCAAGGATAAGAAGGTCCTTGTCCTCTCCCTGCTACAGAACTGGATCGTGGGTCCTATTCTGATGTTTGCTCTGGCTGTGCTATTCTTACGAGACTATCCTCACCTAATGTACGGAATAATCCTCATAGGCATCGCAAGATGCATCGCCATGGTCATAGTCTGGAATGAGCTGGCCCATGGCTGTACTGAATACTGCGCCGCCCTGGTGGGATTGAATTCCATCTTTCAGGTCTTGTTCTACTCTATCTATGCCTACGTCTTCATCACAGTGCTTCCGGCAGCTCTTGGCATAGCTGAGGGAACTCTGGTCAATGTAACAATCGCCCAGATTGCAGAAAGCGTATTCATCTATCTGGGGATACCGTTTCTGGCAGGAATAATCACCAGATTCAGTCTGATGAAGGCCAAAGGAAGAAGCTGGTATGAGAGGAAATTCATACCCAAGATCTCGCCCATAACACTGATTGCATTGCTTTTCACCATCATTGTGATGTTCTCTTTAAAGGGGGACTATATAGTACAGCTTCCCTTAGATGTAGTAAGAGTGGCCATACCCCTGGCCTTATACTTCCTGCTCATGTTCTTTGTCAGCTTCTTCATGGCATACAAGCTGGGCGTGAACTATGAGAATACCGCAGCCCTGTCATTCACGGCTGCCAGCAACAACTTTGAGCTGGCAATTGCGGTAGCCGTGGGTGTTTTTGGTATCGCTTCTCAGGAAGCCTTTGCAGCAGTGATTGGGCCGCTCATCGAAGTTCCAGTACTGATCGCCCTTGTAAACGTGTCCTTGAAGCTGAGAGAGAAATTTTACCCTGATCTGCCAGCAGAGGTCTCCTGCGAGACCTGAGCACAAAGGTGAGATGGATATGACAAGCCCTTCCGCAAATGTGAAGTTGGTAAGCAATGCCATGGCGAACTCCACGAGAAGAAAAATCATGGCGATGCTGGTGGAGAGAGATAGAACACAAGAGGAGATTGAGAAAGAAGTCGGTGCCACCATGCTGGATTACCATCTGCAAATGCTGCAGCAAGCAGGCTTAGCAGAGATCGATGATGGAGTGTTCTCTCTTACAGATTTCGGAAAGAACTTCATGGAGACCAAATCTGCACAAAAGCCTGAAGAATCGATGAAGGACCTTTCCAAAACCAAGCCGTTACAGATCCTGGAAATTCGCCAGCTTTTGCCATGCATTGCCGATGAATCCAAGTTCAGGATCATCGCGCGGCTTGAGCCACCCTTGGAAGGCGCCCTCAAACTCATGGAGCCCCTGTTTCCTCGAGCCAGGTACTCTGAGAAGATCGGAGCCCTCATAATCCAGAAGGGCAACATCCTCATAACGTTCTACTCCACAGGGAATGTCACCATGACCATGATCAAGAGCGAGGAGGAGGCTCGTGAGACTTTGGAGGATATGAAGAGGACCATCAATGAGGCAATAGTCAAAGGCGTGACTCCGGTTCCGCGCGAGAAGATCAAAGTGGACCATGCCGAGATCTACGAGTACCTTCCCAAGACCAACTGCCAAATCTGCGGAGAGCAGAGCTGCTATGCATTCGCTATCAAGCTGGTGGGAAGGGAGACGACGCTTGATAAATGCACTCCCCTGCTTGAGGCAAAATATGCAACCAACCTGGAGCATATCAGGACCTTGCTGGAATACCTCTGAAGGCGTGGCACTTTGACGACACTGACCATCATCCTCACCGACGGGCCTTACATCTCTGAGTACGCAGAGATGGCGTATAAAATTGCGAAAGCTGCCCTGGTGCATCACAAGGTAAATATCTTTCTCTACCTCGACGCAGTGCACATACCAAAAGGAAGCCAAAATCCTGTGCTCTTCGTCAATATCGGACGGCTTTTCGAGGAGCTGGCATCCAATGGAGCAACTATCAGGGCCTGTCCAAGATGTGCCGCAGCACGTGGCTATCAGGCTACAGACGGTGTATGCCAAGAATATCTTCCGGGAATAAGGATTACCAGCCTGTATGATCTGGCTGAGATGTTGAAGGAAAGCGATAAAGTGATCGCTTTATCAAAATGAGATCTGTCTTTTACCTGCTGGATGTTGCACCCTACGGGAGCGAGAAGGCTTATGGGCTGCTCAATGCGGCAGCTGTGAGCATCAAGATGAACGTCATAGTAGGCCTCTATGCAGATGGCGTGTACCTGGCGCTGGCAGGACAAGATAGCAGAGCCCTTGGGGTCCCCAACCTTTCAGACATAATCTATGCCTATCCCGAGATGAAGGTCATTGCCCATGAGCCCTCGCTTGCAAAGAGAGGTCTCTTTAGCCAGAGCCTTATCGAAAGGGTTGAGCTGGTCGATGATGAGAAGTTCATAGAGGAGACTGTAGCCTCCGATTCAGTGATCGCACTGTGAGGATTTGGTTTCGATGGAGCACGATAGACAATTGCATTCAGACGGCAAAGAGCCCAAGGTGGACATTTTCCTGCTGACCAAGCCTCCTTTCAGCGAACGTGCCAGGTTTTGCCTGCGCTTAATTGAGCAATCAGAACATGCCGTCCTTTATCTAGCAGGAGATGGAGTTTATGTGCTGCTCGAAGAAGCCCTCGAAAACCTGTCACTGGCAAGGATTGTGGTCTGCAGAGAGGATCTGGAGGCAAGGGGCGTGCAGGCTGGAGATAAAACGGTGGTGCTGGTTGATTTTTACGAGCGCCTGGTCGAGGATGCGATGAATAAGGAGAGCAAGCTCTACGCATTTTGAACTTTGGTTATGAACTTGGATCTCTTTCGTGCGTTCAGATTCCTCTGAGAAATTATTTATCTGTTGCCCGCATATCTTACAAAGCTGGTGTCTTATGAACTTTGAACATGTTGCGGGAAAGGAAAAAGGCAAGATCACGTTATATGCCTTGAGTACTTGCACCTGGTGCAAGAAGACAAAGGAGCTTCTGACAGCGCTAGGCGTTTCTTTCGACTACATTTATGTTGATCTTCTGAAGGGAGAGGACAGGTCCACGGCGATAGCGCAGGTCAAGCGTTACAATCCAAGTCTCTCATTTCCGACGCTCGTCATTGGAGATAAGTGCATTGTGGGCTTCAGGGAGAGGGAGATCCAGGAGGCACTCGGCCGATGAACGAGAATTTCAATGAACCTACCGACAGCGAGGTGGATAAGCTCTACGCTCGCCTGGATAGAGAGGCAAAACAAGGCGGATACTTCCTCAACCCAGACGCCGAGTTCGTCAAGGGCCTGGTCAGAGGCCTGCTCATAAACGAGAGGCGTTACGGCTACCGTGCCTGTCCCTGTCGGCTGGCTGCAGGTAACAAGCAGCAGGACCTCGACATCATCTGTCCCTGCTACTACAGAGACGCAGATATTTCGGAGTTTGGGGCCTGCTACTGTGCGCTTTATGTTTCTGCAGCAGTCCTGAAAGGCGAAAAAGAGCTGAGCTGCATTCCTGAGAGAAGGCAGCCAAAAGAAACAGGAATGGCGACGCCGGGAGCCTCTGGTGCAAGCACTTGTGCCACGCCCGTGAAGCTCTCAGTGCCGGTGTGGAGGTGCCTTGTGTGCGGCTACCTCTGCGGCCGAGAAGGGCCACCTGAGGTCTGTCCCATCTGCAAGGCAGGCAAGGAGCGGTTTGAGCGGTTCATTTAGCTTCGAAAAGAAGCACATCACTTTGACTCGCCAATAGCATATGTCCGATACCAAGAGAGCCGAATTAAAGGTCATTGGAATGGCCTGCGCTGCTTGCAGCGCAGCCATCGAGAAGGCCCTCATGGGCCTAGAGGGGGTTGTGCAGGCCGAGGTAAATCTTGGCACAGAGATGGCAACAGTTGAATACGATCCAGAGAAGCTCAAGCTTGCAGACCTCGAGATGGCGATCAGTAATGCTGGCTATGGCGTTGTTGACGAAAAGGTCGTGCTGAAAATCGGCGGCATGGCCTGTGCCATGTGCGTCAACGCTCTTGAGACCGGACTTAAAAAACTGGACGGCGTCGTGGATGCGCGCGTGAACCTGGCGGCTGAGAAGGCTTACGTCAGTTACAATCCTAGAATGGTAAGCCTGGAAGATCTCAAAGCTGCCGTGGCCGATACTGGCTATCAGTTCCTGGGGCTGGCTGGCGAGGAGGCATCTGCAGATCAGGAAAAAGCATTGCTGGCAAAGGATCTGGCAGACAAGAAACGGCGGATCATAATCGGATTTGCAGCAAGCCTCATCTTAATGATTTTGATGTACCTGCCGGTTCACAGTATCGTACCCATGACCACCTTCATGGCCGCCCCCAATTTCATGAATCTGTTCATGCTGGTGCTGTCCGCTCCAGTCTTCATCTACGTCAGCCTTCCAATATTCCGCGCAGCGTTCCGGGCCCTGCGCAACAGGAGCCTGGACATGGATGTGATGTACGCCATGGGCATCGGCGTGGCCTATGGTTCCAGCATACTTGGCACCTTCGGGATAGTGCTCACTTTGGATTTCACGTTCTACGAGACTTCTATCATGCTTGCCTCTTTTCTGACGCTTGGGCGTTACCTGGAGACGAAGGCCAAAGGCAGCACCTCTGAAGCCATTCGGAAGCTTGTGGGTCTGCAACCCAAGAAGGCAACTGTCCTGAGGGATGGGTTCGAGGTTGAGGTGGCTGTGGAGGAGGTTGTGGTCGGTGACCAGATCCAGGTCAAGCCCGGAGAGAAGATTCCAGTGGATGGACTCGTACTGTACGGTCAGAGCTATGTAGACGAATCGATGATCACCGGCGAGCCTGTGCCAGCCCTAAAAGTTGTTGGCCAAAACGTGGTGGGTGGGACGATCAACAAGAACGGAGTACTCAGATTTCGGGCCACAAAGGTTGGCCGCGAGACCATTCTGGCGCAGATCATCTCTCTCGTTGAGGAGGCTCAAGGGTCAAGGCCGCCCATTCAGAGGATTGCTGATCGTGCGGTGAGCTATTTCATTCCCGCCATTCTATCAATCGCAGCTCTCGCTTTCGTCTACTGGTACTTCCTCGCCCGCGAGACGCTGCTCTTCTCGCTGACAGCTCTCATATCAGTATTGGTAGTTGCATGCCCATGTGCCCTTGGCCTGGCAACGCCCACAGCAGTCACCGTGGGCGTTGGCAGGGGTGCGGAGCTGGGAATTCTAATCAAGAGCGGCGAGGCTCTAGAAGTCTCCGAGAAGCTCAATTCAGTGGCCTTCGACAAGACAGGCACACTGACTGTAGGGCGTCCCGATGTCACAGACCTGGCGAGCTTTGGCATAGATGAAATGGATCTTTTAAGGCTGGCTGCAAATGCGGAAAAAGGCTCCGAGCATCCTCTGGCTGAGGCAGTGGTCAGGAAGGCCCAGGCCGAGGGGATCAGCCTCACAGGGGCTTCAGACTTCGAGACCCTGCCAGGAAAGGGCGTGGTAGCAAAGGTTGATGCAAGGTGTGTGGTGGTCGGGAACAGGTTGCTCTTCCTTGAAACTGGCATTGAAACGCCAGATGAGCTGCTGACGAAGGCATCCGACTTCGAGAAACAGGGAAAGACGGCCATTCTGATTGCCCTGGACGGCAAAGGCTGTGGCGTCTTGGGGATCGCCGATAAGCTGAAAGATTCGGCCTCAAGTGCAGTGGCCGAGCTGAAGAAGATGGGTCTTGGGGTGATTATGATCACAGGAGATAATCTTCGCAGTGCATCCGCTGTGGCAAATCAGCTCGGCATTGAGCAGGTCCTCTCCGAGGTTCTGCCTGAAGAGAAGTCCAAAGAGATAAAGAGGCTGCAGCAAGGAGGACGCAAGGTGGCCTTTGTTGGCGATGGCATAAACGATGCACCGGCTCTGGCGCAGGCCGATGTCGGCATCGCCATCGGCAGTGGAACAGATGTTGCTATCGAGGCGGGAGAGATCGTTTTGATGAAGGACGATCTGCTGGATGCCGTGGCCGCCATTCAGCTCAGCCGCAAGGTTATTTCGAGGATCAAGCTGAACATCTTCTGGGCCTTCGCCTACAATGCTCTGCTGGTTCCAGTTGCTGCAGGAGCGCTCTTTCCATCTTATGGCATTACCTTTCGACCTGAGTTTGCGGGCCTGGCCATGGCCTTGAGCTCAGTGACCGTCGTCTCACTCTCACTACTGCTCAAAAGATATATTCCGCCGGCAAAAGAAATGCTATTGCCTTCTGCCTTCTAATGCCTTGAGCCTTCTCTCCAGGTTATCGACCTTATCTCTCATCTCGGCCAGGAGTCCCTCTATGCGGCAAAGCCTTGCATCTTCACCTGTAGTCACCGGGTGCACGCCATAGGCAGGCCTTGTCAGAAGTTCCTCCTTGTACTCTTCCACGATTGGGTTGTCAGACTCACGTGGAACAGCTTTTGGCGCATTGATTTCTTCCAATTTTTTTGTCATCGATTATTTCACCTCGAGAAGAATAGCCACTGCAGGCAAAACGATAAAGCTAAAAAGGATATTTCATCAGCTCACTTGTCGTTATGATCCTCAATCATATGCAGTTTCAATTCTTCCTTCGAATCGAAGATCATTCGACAGAGTTTGCATTTGAATTTCCCATCTCGTTTGGATCCGGTGCTTCCCATGATAACACCTCTAATCGTTATCGTTTCGGTCTATCCAATCCTCATTAATTTAGTTTTTCTTTCAGATCATCTCTTTGTCTTCCTCTCTTTGTTCCAGTACGGGGATTTACACTTGGGGCAAACTGCAGGCAGTTCTGTTGATCTGGGGTACCACCTGTGAGAACATCGTTTGCACACAAGCGTAGGCAATTCCATATGTTTGCAGTATCAGAGTATTGGTATATATAAGTTGCCCGGGAGGCATACAGCTCATCACTCGCTTCCAATGGCCAATACCGGATCGAGCCTCGATGCCTTATATGCTGGATACAATCCCGCAAGAAAATTCACACCAAGGGCGAAGACCACTGCCAGAGCAAATGTTTGTGGCGTGAGCAACACAGTTAGCCTGGAGACCTGATAGACGTCGCTGGGAAGCTGGACGGGATAGGCCTCTATTAGTTTAGCAGTTGTCCATGCTAGGAGGCAGCCCAGGAGAGCCGCGGGCGGTCCAAGAATCAAGCTCTCTGCAAGGAAAATCTTCACGATGCTCGACTGTGTTGCCCCCATGGCCATAAGTATGCCGATCTCCTTGGTTCTTCGAGTCACAGCCATTATCATGGTATTGGCCACACCGAACCCTGCAATCACAAATATCAGAGCGTAAAATATGTAGAGTATGACCTTCTGTGTGTCCATCACCTGCAGGACGTCCCTGTTCTGCTCCTGCCAGCTCACAGCCTTGTAGGCAAAGCGAGAGCTCAAGTCTTGGGCAATTGACGGTGCAGTGTAAATATCCGACAGGCGAACGCCGATCTCCGAAACGACATCTTGCTGACTCAGGAGTTCCTGAGCCGTATCCAGTGGAAGATAGACAAGAGTTTCGTCTGAGCCTGTTCCTGTTTTTATGAGACCTATCACCTCTATGTTGAATGATTTATTCTGGAGGACCAAATTGAATTTCTGTCCTGGTCGGAGTTCCAGATCATCTGCAAGCTTGGTTCCCAGAACAGCAGCTCGTTTCTTGAAGACGAGATCCGAGTAGTCTCCCCAGATCATGTCATTTTGAACCTTCATAAGCGGATCTTCCTTTAGGGGATCAGCTCCTATGAAGCTCACTGCGCGCACAATATCTTTGTGCTTGGCCCCGGCCTTGCCCATGATGCGGGGCGAGACTGCCTCTACCTGAGGATAGCTCCAGATGATAGCGGATAGGGTTCGGTACAGAGTGATGTAGTCCTCATTCTCCTTGGGGCTGACCGTCAGATGGGGATTGTTCTCCACCAGGCTGCTTACAAGATCGCTCTTATATCCTTCGTTGATGCCCATCATTACAACTATCACACCAATGGCTAAAGCCACAGCCAGGACTGTGAAGAGCACCATCTTGGGGTCGGAGGATATGTGCTTCCTGGCAACCATCAGCTCGAACATAAATTGCCCCTCATCCTCCGATCAATCATCCGCAGCTTCTCGATCATCCCTTAAGAGCCACCACCGGGTCGAGTCGAGAGGCTTTTCGTGCGGGGTAGTAGCCTGCAGCTATGCTCAGCAGGACAGCCAGGATTGTGAAGACGACAAAGTCCATTGGATTGATGGCAATGGGAAGATTCATCATCTGGCCCATGGCATTCTGTATTTGCACCCCGCGAAGCTGCATTGAGACCAAAAAACCAAGGATGCAGCCAAGGATAGCACCCATGAGCCCCAAAAGACCGCTTTCCAGCAAAAACAGCCTTTGAATGTTTACAGGAGATGCGCCCATGGCCATGAGCATTCCAATTTCGCGCGTCTTTTCCTGGACCATCATGTTCATTATGCTTGCTATGCCAAAAGTGGCAATGATCATGAGCAACAGCATGGTTATAGCATTTTGGGTTCTCTCAAAGGCCAGAGTTCTGACGATATCGGGATAAAGCTGCTGCCAGTCTTTAGCGTTGTAGCCAAAGGATCTAAGCTCTTTGGCGGAGGCTTCCGCGCGGAAGGGATCCTCTAGCTTTATGTCGATATTGGTAACCACATCTCCTTCGTTCAAGAAATCTCGTGCAGTATCCAGAGAGACATAAGTGACGGCTTCGTCTACCTGCTTGTAGCCGAAGTTGAAAAGGCCGGATACCAGCAGACTGGCGGGAACTGCATTCGGGAACTTGGCCTGGACAGTGTCGCCTTTTTTAACCTTGAGCTTCTTGGCCAGGGCCAGACCCATGACTATCCTCTTGCCTCCCAAAATCGATCCGATGTCTCCCTCAACCATATAATTGTTGATATCGGAGATCTTGTCAGCTTCTACCGGATCCACGCCGATCATGGCCACATTTTCCGCTTTATCTTTATAGGCCAAGGTCGCTGTTGCCGCAAGGCTGGGCGAGACACCTAAAACTCCTGGCATTGCCCATGCGACATCCACAATGCCCCGATAGAGATGGATGTAGTCTTCACCCTCTCTGGGGCTGACGGTGATATGTGGAAGAAACCGAAAGACGATATCGAAGAGGAAGTCCGAGAAGCCGTTCTGGATGGAGATGAAAACGATAGATATGGCTACAGCCAGCGCGACTGCTCCTACTGAGAGAAAGGTGCGCCATTTCCTATAGGTGATATGACGAGCTACAACTGTGAGCTCGAAGGCTGGGAGGCTGTTTTTCAAGACCAAAACTCCCTGAGAGGTTGTTGGCTTTCATTTCGGACAGATGCAAGGAACGAGACCCCCGCATGTATTTACTTGTAATTAGCTAATTTTATCGTTTTACTCCTCGTCAATTTTGCTTGTATGTGTTTAGCTCACCCTCTATCATCTTAAAGTTTGCCACAAAATGTATTTCGAGCGGAAAAATTAAATAATATGATAAGAATAATCCCTTGTAGGGAGCGTGCAAGAGGGAGGGACAGTCAAGCAACTTCAAGAGCGAATTAAACAATTGGAACGCGAGAATGAGTTGCTTAAGGCTAAAATTCGTGAGCTTGAATCCCGATTAGCCCAATATGAGAATGTGCATACTCCAACAAGTCTAAGACGTGGCCGCAATCGCAAAAAAGATCGAGATACGAACGATAAAGGAGAACCTGGTCAAAAGGTCTGGCATAAAGGCGTAACAAGGCCTTTTGTGGCTCCAGACCGGCAAGTTGGACCTTTCATCATTGAGTCTCGGCGGCCGTTCTGTTCTTGAATCCTTGTCTTTTAATCCTTCGTAACCCCAGCATTCCATTCTTGGATCCAGACGTAACCTGTCGATATACTCAATCCGCAAATCTCAAGTCGCATCATCATAGCTAATGCCATGGGCCATAGCATTGAGATATATCAATTTAGGCTTAACCTTATAATCTGTTTACCTGCGAAGCCTTTCTTGGATCTGCTCACTATTTCCGATGAAAAGCTCCTGCTGTGTACTGGTTTTTCATCCTTCGTACATGAGGCTGGAGCATCACGAGGGTTTTGTATGCTTACAATATCCCCCTTCATGAGATATATTTTATCTGTACTATTATATTAATTTTGTCGCTAGATTCTAAAGACATGGTGATCATCTGACCATTCTTTAACATATATTTATCCACGCCAACGTCAGACGGAACTCCCTGGACATCGAACTTCCACCAATGCTGTAAAAGTATCTTGTCCACCACAAGCTTTAAGTAAAGTGAATTTGCATTAATTAAAAATAAGTGGATCTCAGAGTCCACGCGCCCATTCAAGGCAGGAGGTGAGGGCAAAGCACGAGTCTTGTTCTCACTTCCATCTCCCGCTTTAAAGCTGAAATGGGGCTACAGAGGAGGGCACAATATGGCAGATGAGAAAAGTTCCCTGAAGATGAAGGATATAAACGAGGCGTTATCTGATTATAAGGTGCAAAGCCTGCA
>JAAZNX010000102.1 GCA_012798025.1 Methanothrix sp.
GTCCCAATATACGAGAGAGATAATGACGGTTCTGCGCTCAGAAGGTTCTGCATTATCCTTGCAGGAAAGCATAGCGATCTGATGGTTGCTTCTCTTTTGGCAGACGTGGTCTGGTTGGAGCCTGATGGAGCAACCCATATCCCAGCAGGCGCCTTGCAACTTTCGTTCTGGTCGCTTATGGCTGCATAGCTGGCAAGCAATTCGTTTTCAGAGGCTATGCGCCTGAAAAACTCATCATACTGGCGTGATTTGGCGATAGCGAGTTGCACTTGGTCGGCATCATTCGGTGCGACTGCGAGCGCTGAGCGGTTCAAAGAGGTGCTGAGACTTGAAATATTATTTTGCACATCTATCGATGCCCGGTTCATCTCTGCCAGAGACACGATTCCCATGATTACCGTAGGAACCAGAGCGAAGGCTACCAAAAGAGCCAGGAGCTTAAAACCCAATCCAACGACGCCCGTCATGTGTGCCATTTTAACAATTGAATCTTCAACAGTGCAGAGCAATCCTCACAACACACTCTCAGGAATAAACCTATTGGTATAAACTCTTTTCAGCCACAAACCCGATCATCGTCCCTCCGGAAACTATTTATTTAGAACTTCTGAATAAATATTGTGAGCAGGCCCTACGAGTTTCTTGATCCTTTGAACAGGCTGATGGTGGCATACCGACGGTATGAGGAGATCGTATGGGCTCTCAATGCGGCTATAATATCGATTGCCTCTTACGCCGTAGCTGAGATTCTCGGACTCCCAGCCTTTATGAATTTCTACTGGGAGGACTTTCTCCCACTAGCGGCTTCGCCTGCCATTTTTTCCGTGATCCTCGGAATCGCAGGCGCAGTGCTCATCAGAAGGCGCAAACGGCATGATCTCTTTTTGCTTCTAGGGCCAGAACTTTCACAGAAAACCAAGACAGCTTATGACAATCGGAACGCTCAGTCTCTGCCAATGCAAAGCCTGGCCGAAGATCTCAAGGCAAGCCTCGAAAAGATCAAGCCTTCTGAGATGCTCAACCGCAAACAGATAAGCTCCAGAATTATTGTTGCAGTTTTACTATCAGGCATCACAATCTTCATAGCTCAAAGTCAGATCAGTGCTGACATAACACCTGCCGATCTTCAACCCCTTTCCGATCTGAAGGATAAAGTATTCGGCCCGCATGAGAGTGAAAAGCCAGCGCGCGATCTAGGGACCAATCTAACTGGGAACCTCTACGGCAAACCTTCCTTGGCCGTCCTAAATGAAAATAAGCTGGAGCTATCGCTTTATCCTGGCGTAGGTGCGGGCTCCCTTTCGAGGAAGACAGAACCTAAAGAGCGCGCTTTCCAGCAGTCTCTGGCGGGAGAGGCAGCAGCTGTTCCATCAGAACTCTATATCGAGAGCCTCCCTCCTGAAAATAAAGAGATAATTAAGAGATATTTTGTGCAGCTTAGCAGACTGTAAGTCCGTTATTCTCGTAGCATTCATTCAATTTTCCGGCGGAAGACCCGCTGAGCCTTGCCATCCTGCCGTGGCAGATGGCCGATGGGAAAGACGTCGCCCTTTGGGCTGAATCCCAGCGCTTCCTTGAGGGCCTTCTCCACCATGTAGCCAGTAACTCCAGGCTCTGCCTCAACGTTGA
>JAAZNX010000205.1 GCA_012798025.1 Methanothrix sp.
ATACCTTGCAGCATAAAACATGCCCACTGCTATCACCAGCAGCCCGAAGAGTTTGGTGGTCCAGGCTCCAAAAGCGACATACTTTTCGCAGATCCTTCCTCCAACTGCACGAGAAAATGTGGTGATGGGAATGATGGGCACTCCATGGCCCACGCCGAAGATGAAGAGCATCAGGCCTCCGGCCAGGGGCGTAACATTCTGGGATGCCAGCCAGATCAAAACAGGCAGAACCATTGAAAGGGCACACGGAGCCCAGCCGAGTGCAAAGAAAATTCCAAGCGTGAAGGCTCCGATGAATGCAGAATGCTTGAAAAGGCCTACTGATGCCTCGACAGATCTTTGCATCAGGCCTGGACCCTTATCTTGGACCTCGCTTTGCTGGGCCTGCCGGATGCGAGAGGCTATCGGCTCAAGGATCTCCTCAAGGGGCTTGAAGTTACCAATTCCAAGAAGGATCATGATGCAACCGGCTATGAGGTCGAATAGCTTCGAGTCGCGTATGAACATGCCGACCTGGGATATAAACAGCCCCAGCACGAAGAAGACCATGGCCATGCCAAGGGTAAAGGCCACACCCATCATGAAGCCTTCTTTTGATGTGGATACGCTTTTACGCAGATACTCATCCTTTCTGTGCAATGTCAGCACATAGGAGAACACGGCAATCAGCAGAGCAATTGAACAGGGAGCAAGCGAGGTTAAAATTCCAAGGAAGAACATCCCCAAGGCCGAGACGTCCTGCTGTGAGACCTCGCCCTCCAGACCATTCCACTGTGAGTTTTTAAGTTCCTGCAGCTTTTGGTAAAGCGTCTCGGAGCTCTGTACCCCATCGACCTCTCCTGCCCCTACGCGGTAGACATGGTAGACCCCGGCGACCCCACCGTCTTTGTCGATCAGGAGAATGGTGGGATTGGAGGAGCTGCCTCTGATGTTCCAATAATCAAGGTACTTGCTGCCGATGGCGTAGGGCTCGATGTCCTCTGTCCAAGGCCAGGTTATGTTGAGCTTCCACCATTTTTCGGCCAGGGATCTGCCATCTTGAGAATAGCGATTCTTCCTGAGGTTCAATGTAACGATCTGCGCTCCTGGGTCCATGGCTTTCAGCCTGGCCAGCTCGCTTAACTGGCCCTTCAAGGACTTCTCACATTCCACACACAGAGGGATTTCGATATTAGTTATGTGCAAGAGCACAGGGGTCCCGCGAAAGTCCTCCAGCGAGAAGTTCCTCCCATCAGCGCCAGTGGCTGTAAAATTGGGGGCCTTCACCAGATCAGAGCCAGATGAGAGTGCCAAAAAATAGCAAAAAAACAAGAAGGCGGCTGCTAGACGCCAGATCTTAAACGAAATCGCTTTTTTTCTGGGCATTTAGCCTACCACTCATCTCCATTTGGCGGCATTTTGCTGGTGGTAGTAGATCGCGTCCTTGATGTAGGCATTGATCTGATCGACGCTCATGGCATCGATCTGGCTATGCCAGGCCACCTGCACAGCTCCGTCGGGCCCTTTGATCAAAGTAATGAAGATCGTCGTCGGTACATACAGCATTCCGCCCGTTGGGTCGTAGACGGACAGAATCTCTGTTGCCTTTTCCAGGTTGCTTCCTTCGCCAGGTACGTCGTAGTAATCCAGATAGGAGCCAAAGGTCGCCAAGGGCTCCTTCAGGTTATCCATCTGCTCGGCACAGGGCTTGCAGGTACTGCTATGAACCAGGATGACCACGGGCTTCTTCTTGAGGGCATCCATGACCCAACTGGGATGAGCGACAGAAGTTCCAGAAAACGCATGCTGTGATGGATACGCCGTCCACCAATCGTCATCTTCAAGGCCGAGGGTATGCACTGGGTGGTAGCCGCTCCAGTCTTCCGAAAGTGCAAACCCCACCAAAGCTTGTGAGGTCATTGCTGCCAATACGAGCGATAACAGGAAATTCATGGGCCTATCATGCATAATTGAAACCCCCAAATATCAAATACGCCAACTACCTGAAATTATTTAAAGCTTCATTTTTCAAGTTGGCGCTCACCTGCACATCTGCGCCAAGCTTGCACATCTCCTGGAAAAATCCCGGATAGGATACATCCACGGACTCAGCCGTATCGATCTTCGTTTCGCCTGCCACAAAGCCTGCCACCGTCAGCGCCATGATGATCCTGTGATCATGGTAGCCGTGCAAATCGGCACCGTGAAGCTTTCCTCCAACGATCTCCAGCCCATCGGAGCGCTCACGAATGTCAGCTCCCATCTTGGATAGTTCCACTGCCATGGCATGCAGCCGGTCAGTCTCCTTGTGCCGAACGTGCTCTGCATTCTTGATTGTGGTCTTGCCACGGGCCACGGCGCCTATGACCGCAATGGTTGGCACCAGGTCAGGCGTCAGGCTCGCATCCACCTCAATTCCTTGCAGCTCTCCGCCCTTGATCCAGAGGTTTCCTGCCTCTTTATCCCACGAGACCTCCGCGCCCATGCGAGAGAGGATATCGATGATCGCAATGTCTCCCTGGCGAGATGGCAAAATGCCTTTGACATTGACCTCAGATCCAGTGACTGCAGCCGCTGCCAGTGGATAGGATGCAGAGGAGAAGTCTCCAGGAATGGTGTAGCTCAGCAAGTTGTATTCCTGGTTACCAGGCACAAAGAACTCCTGCGTGCCGGCCTGAACGCGCACACCCGCGTCTGCCAGCATGTCGAGCGTGATCTCTGCATAGGGCCGCGACTTCAGATATCCCTCTATCACTATCTTTGTGTCGCCCCTGGCCAGGGGCGCGGCGATGAGCAGCGCAGAGAGAAACTGAGAGCTGACGCCTCCATTCAGCCTGGTCATGCCTCCTCGCATCTTTCCTCTGATCACCAATGGCGCTTTGCCGTTATTTCGAATGGAGAATGCTGTAGCACCCAGATCGCCAAGAGAGCTCAAAAGCGGGCCGTTGGGCCGGGTGCGAATGGAGGCGTCTCCGGTGAGCACCGCTCCGTCAGTCAGGGCTGCCACCGCTGAGCAGAAGCGCAGCGTTGTGCCGGAGTTGAGGACGTTGATCACATCTTCGGGAGTCTGAGGCATGCTCGAAACGCCTTGAATCTTGACTTCGTCGTTCAAAGATATCTTCGCGCCGAATGCCTCGCAGGCAGAGATGGTGGCCTTTGTGTCTGCAGAGAGGAGGGGCCGCTTTACCGTGCCCCCGGGCCCCAATGCAGTTATCAGAATAGCGCGGTGTGTGTAGCTCTTGGAGGGCGGGGCGTAGACCTCGCCGGACAGAGAAGAGCGTTCGACTGACGCAATCATGATCTGAAGATGGTACTTCGGAGTATAAGAAATGTGCCATGAGATGACTTGACAGAGGAAAGGGTCCCCCACCCCTCTACCGCGGTCGCCGTCATTCGTACGGCATTCGACGTAGTACGACACAAGTCGTATATATCAATTGCGGCCTTTTCATTGACTACAACGACAGCATTATATGGACACAATTCCAGTTGCATCGAAATGAACCAGAAAGAGCCCACCAGGGGCGTTTCCTTGTTGATCGGAGACCCAAAAAAGGCCATTTTGACGCTCTCTGGACCCATGGTGGCGGCCATGATGATGCTGGCCGCATATAACCTTGTAAACGCTATCTGGGTCGCAGGCCTTGGATCAGATGCCCTTGCAGCAATTGGTTTTGTGATGCCCATTTACATGGTCATTGTGGGCCTGAGCAACGGCCTTGGTGCAGGCGTGTCTTCTTCGATCTCCCGAAAAATAGGAGCACACGATAAAGCAGGCGCTGACAATACGGCGATGCACGCCTTGCTCATCACGATCGTCATATCCTCGATATTGACGGTCACTCTCATCTATTTCCTGGAGCCGTTGCTCGCAGCCATGGGAGCAGGTGCTTCCACTGGGCTTGCCGTTGAATACGGCAGGACCGTGTTCGCGGGAAGCATATTCATCGTCTTCACGAATGTCGCCTACGCAGTTCTGAGGGGCGAAGGCGACACAAAACGAACCATGTACGCCATGAGCGCAGGGTCGCTGATCAATGTAGTTCTCGATCCGCTGCTGATCTACCATGCAGGCATGGGAATCTCCGGGGCAGCATGGGGAACAATTATATCCCTTGTTCTGGTGTCTGCAGTCCTGATTTACTGGCTGCAAATCAAGAGGGACACTTATGTATCCCTCTCATGGAGGACCTTCCACCCGGACATGAATGTTGTTTGGGATATGCTCCGCGTTGGGCTTCCTGCCAGCGTGGAGTTCTTAATGTACTCAATTGACGGAATCATCATCAACAGCATGCTGGTTCATGTATCAGGGACGGATGCGGTGGCTGTTTATACAGCCGGCTGGAGGATCATCATGCTGGCCATAATTCCCATGCTCGCGATTGGAACTGCTGAAATCTCTGTCGCTGGCGCAGCCTTTGGCGCCAGACGCTATGTAAATCTGAGCGTCATCCACAACTACTCAACGCGCCTTGGGCTCATTATCGGAGTCGCCACAGCCGTCTTCACCTGGGCCTTTGCCCCGCAGATAACCATGATCTTCACCTACACATCACAAAGCGCTCACCTGGCCGCAACGATGGTTGCATTTTTGCATGTCATGTGCCTATTTTATCCATTTGCTTCGCCTGGGATCATGTCAGCTAGCCTATTTCAGGGGACGGGCAGAGGAGGGACCTCGCTGATCATCAACATGCTAAGAGACCTGATCCTCATGACGCTGATGTCCTTCATTCTTGGGATCGTTCTAGGCCTCGGCCAGGAGGGCATATGGTGGGGAATAGTCTTTGGCAACATCGTTGGGAGCATTATCGGCTACTCGTGGGCAAGGCATTATGCATCACGCATGAGATCAGCCGAGGTCTTTTGGAAGCACGGGACCGACGCTTGAGCGGCAGCCTGCACTTTTGAGCAACAAAGATCGGGATCGAAGCATCGGAAGTTCTTTACCTGAAAAGAGGATAGATTTTCGTCCGTGAAGAATCAGAGCAACGTTGAGGCCCATGCAAATTCCCATTTTCGCCTGGTCTCCGACTTTGAGCCTGCAGGATCCCAACCAGAGGCCATCAAACAGCTCGTTTTGGGTTTCAAGGAAGGGAGACGGTTCCAAACCCTGCTCGGCGTCACAGGATCGGGCAAGACCTACACGATAGCAAATGTCATAGAAAAAGTCCAGAAGCCGACGCTCGTCATAGCTCACAACAAGACCTTGGCAGCTCAGCTCTACAACGAGTTCAAAGGGTTCTTTCCAGAAAATAGGGTGGAGTATTTTGTATCTTATTACGATTACTATCAGCCTGAATCGTATCTGCCAGCCAAGGACCAGTACATCGAAAAAGACTCGCACATTAATCCCAAGATCGAGCAGATGAGGCTTGCCGCCACTGCATCTTTATCGTCGCGGAGGGACGTGATCGTGGTGGCATCCGTCTCCTGCATCTATGGCCTTGGCAACCCCGAGAACTTCCAGAATATGGGGTTTGAGCTGAAGGTTGGAGACATGATCGAGAGGAGGGAGATCATGAGAAGGCTCGTCGAGATTCTTTACGAGCGAGATGACCTGGATCTTGCCCCGGGACGCTTCCGAGTCAAAGGAGATACCATCGACCTTGTTCCCGGGTACTTCAACGATATCATCCGCATTGAGCTTGACGGAGATAAGGTGGACAGGATCTTTGAGATAGACCGACAGACATCTCTCCGGAAAGAGGAGATGAACTACTTCTTCGTATACCCTGCAAGACATTATCTGATACCCGAGGAGGAGCAGAAGGCCGCCATAAAGTCCATTAAGATGGAGCTGGAAGAGCGGCTGCCAGACCTTGGCATGATCGAAGCCCACCGGTTGAAGCAGCGCACATTGCACGACCTTGAGATGATCCAGGAGACCGGCAGTTGCAAAGGCATCGAGAACTATTCCCGCCACTTCGACCACCGCCTGCCTGGAGAGCCTCCTTACTGCCTGCTGGATTACTTCCCGGACGACTTCCTTCTCGTCATCGACGAGAGTCACCAGACCCTTCCTCAGCTAAGAGCCATGTACCATGGAGACCTCTCCCGCAAGAAGAACCTGGTCGACTATGGATTTCGTCTGCCTAGCAGCTATGACAATCGGCCACTGCGCTTTGAGGAGGTAGAGGGGTACATGAAGAATGTGATCTTCGTCTCGGCGACTCCTGGCGACTATGAGCTTGAACATTCTGGAGCCGTTGTGGAGCAGATCATCAGGCCCACAGGCCTGCTGGACCCTGTAATAGAGGTGCGGCCAGTAGAAGGGCAGGTAAGAGACGTGATGCAGGAAATTCGCACTGTTGCTTCCAGGGGCGATCGGGCGCTGGTGACTACGCTGACCAAGCGTATGGCAGAAGAGCTGACGGACTACCTAAGCCATAACGATGTCAAAGCCCGCTATCTGCACTCAGAGATCCAGGCACTGGAGAGGACGGAGATAGTACGCGAGCTGCGGCTTGGCAAGTTCGACGTGCTGGTGGGCATCAACCTCCTGCGGGAGGGGCTGGACATCCCTGAAGTAGGCTTCATCGGCATCCTCGACGCTGACAAAGAAGGATTTTTGCGAGACGAGAGAAGCCTGATACAGACAATCGGCAGGGCCTCAAGAAATGCCAGCTCCAAGGTAGTTCTCTACGCCGATACAATGACAGGCTCCATTTGCAAGGCAGTAGAAAAGACAAAACTCAGGCGCAAATTGCAGATGGCCTACAACCTGGAGCATGGCATCGTCCCCAGGACCATCAAGAAGCCCATAAAAGAGAAGATGGTGGATATCGTGGACACAAAGCATATCCCCAAGGCCGATATTTCCAACGTCATCATCGAGATAGAGGCTGAGATGAGAGCGGCAGCTGAGAGGCTGGAGTTTGAGAGGGCAATTCAGCTTAGAGATACGCTCAGAAAGCTTGAAAAAGAGGTTAGTTGAAATGCCTTGTGGCTGGTGGCCGCAGCATATTTAACCTGGACGAAGGATGGATGACATGGGGAAATGGGAATGAGACGTTTGATACCGATCCTGTTCATATTATCAGCGATAATAATACTGGTACACGGCAAGTCATCTTTTCAGCTTGGCGGAGATGATGGCATATCATTGCTCAAAGATCTGGCAAACAATTCGACAATTTCAGTTGAGGTCAACAAGACGATGATCAATCTCACTCACAGTGTCGTGACAGTTCAATTGAGCGGCAATGAAGCTACGGGATTGCTGAAGAACCTGACAAACGGATCTTTGAATGGCGCCAATAACACGACAGGCAACCTTTCCACGTGGGGTTCCAAGCCTCGCACACCACCTGCTCCTCCGGCATATGATGAGCGGGCGGCTCAGACGTATGCGGTCCTCAGACAAAATCATCTGGGAGCTCTGTAATGC